>NZ_FOSJ01000027.1 GCF_900114235.1 Marinilactibacillus piezotolerans
CACTTTTTTTAATTTTGGGTTGACCAACTGTTGATCCAAATGCCGTAGGCTATCGGTTTCATCATTAATCGCATAGAGAAAGAGTTTCAGTACTTTCTTAAACGTTAACTTTTTTGAATAGCGATTAAACTGACCGATAACCTGTCGAGACGTTTCACTTAATTTTTCTAAAGAAATGTACGAAAACCATTTATTTATGGTCATTTTTGTTTTATACTTATCCATGCTATAAGTCCTTTGTTTTGGTCTTGGATAAGTCATCCAACCCCATTATAAAGGACTTTTTTATGTGTTGAAACAGTTAAATTATTTAATGCAACACTAGTGATAATTTTTATTAACTTTATTCGTATATGTAAAAGCGCCGAAAGAATATTATGATGTACCTACTCCATAATATTCTTTCAATGTTTATTCTCCATAGTAATAATAATAATCGTCATCCGATTTAGCTACTTTATTCAGGACCGCACCTAGTACATTTGCTTTTACATTTTCTAACAATTCTTTGGATTTGATTACCTGATCTTTACTTACTTCACCTTTAGGAATAACAAATAATACCCCATCCACTTTAGATGATAATACTTGAGCATCCGTTACAGCCAATACAGGCGGCATATCGAATATAATCATATCAAAGTACTGCCCCATCTCTTTAATCACTTCACTCATTCGCTTAGAGGACAGTAATTCAGCAGGGTTAGGAGGAATAGCTCCACTGGTCAATAAATATAACCCCTCTGTATGGGTACGATAAATTACATCTTCTAATTTTGTCATCCTGTCGGTTAACAGTTTTGTCAATCCGTCACTATTTCTAATATTAAACGTTTTATGAACAGTTGGCTTACGCAAATCAGCATCTACCAATAATACTCGCTTATCATCAGAAGCCATAGTCGCTGACAAGTTAGCTGCTACTGTTGATTTACCCGATGAGGGTCCCGCAGACGTCACAACGATGGTTTTTAAAGTCTCATCAATCATTGAGAATTGGATATTGGTTCGAATCGTTCGGAATTGTTCAGAAACGAC
Source organism: Marinilactibacillus piezotolerans (assembly GCF_900114235.1). GTDB lineage: Bacteria > Bacillota > Bacilli > Lactobacillales > Carnobacteriaceae_A > Marinilactibacillus > Marinilactibacillus piezotolerans. The sequence goes on from NZ_FOSJ01000027.1 coordinate 1,039, forward strand.
TGATGTTGGTCTATTTAAAACAACTAATCCAGGACGGTCATTTAAGTTTGTATCTTTTTTCTTTTTAAACAGCATCTAATCAAACTCCTTTTATATTCTCGAACGTGAAGCTCGAGAATCACTTTTTCTTTGCGGCGCTGAAGGACGATTCTCTGACTTAAGTTCGTCAGCTGACATCATGGAAATCGTTCCCAGATTGGTCCACCCTAGTTCATCAACGATGAATTTCTCATCTTTAACTGTCGTGTCTAAAAATTCTAATAAAAAGGCGATTCCTACACCAATCATTCCCCCTAGAATTACACCAATCGCTAAATTAAGTGTATTATTAGGAGAGACAGGATTTGTATCCGCCACTGCTTCAGAAATGACCGTTACGTTATCCACATTCATAATAGAATTTAAATTATCTTTGAATACAGTTGATGTCGTGTTCGCTATTTCAGCTGCTTCATAAGGGTTATCATCAGTAACTTGTAATGAGAATACTTGAGAATTCTCTGCTGTAGTGACGCTGATTTTATTTTTGAGTTGTTCCGTTGTTTGATCCAGACTTAATGTATCTATAACTGGGTCTAAAATAATTGGATTTCTAATGATATCTGAATATGTATTGATTAATTGAACGTTTGTATCAATATCGGTTCTTTGAATAGCTTCCGTTTCTTGTGTGCGATTGACCAATAATTGACTTGTTGCACTATATTCTGGTGTAGCAATAAAATAAGTATAAGCAGCGGATAGTGCTAAGCCTACTAATACCATATTGATGATTAATCCCATTCTTTTCTTAAGCGTATTGAATAGTTCAACCAAACTTATTTCTTCTTCCATAATTTCCTCCTGTAAAACAATAATGATTATTGTCTAAGAATAGAAAAATCATGCTAAATTACTTCCCTATAAATTAGACTATACAAATATTTTATCATAAAAACAATTAATATCATTATTTTTTTTAATATTTACGACATTTTAACTTAATTTTCCGATAATATCGTCACACAATGAATAAAAAATGCATCCTTCTTTATATTGATTTAGAAGGATGCATTTTCTTATATTGAAGTATATTAATCTAAATGATATAAGTCTCTTGTATACACTTTTTCTTTCACGTCATAAATGTCATCCGTTAAACGATTCGCAACGATTACATCGACTTCTTGTTTAAACTCTTCCAAATTATTGTTCACTTTTGAATTATAGAATAAATCGTCCTCTAATACTGGTTCGTAAACAACCACTTCAATGCCTTTTGCTTTTAATCGCTTCATAATACCCTGGATCGAACTTTGTCTAAAGTTATCTGAACCAGCTTTCATGACTAAACGGTAGATGCCAACTTTTCTAGGATTTTTGGCTAGAATTTGTTCTGCTACAAAGTCTTTCCTAGTGCGGTTAGCCTCTACGATTGCTCCGATAATCTTGTTGGGAACTTTATCGTAGTTTGCTAATAATTGTTTAGTATCTTTAGGCAAACAGTACCCACCATATCCAAATGATGGATTATTGTAATGATTTCCAATACGCGGATCTAATCCTACACCATCAATGATAGACTTTGTATCAAGATTATGAACTTCAGAATACGTGTCTAATTCATTAAAGTAGGCTACCCGAAGCGCTAAATAAGTATTCGCAAATAATTTAACAGCCTCTGCTTCAGTTGAATTCATTAACAACACTGGAATATCTTCATCTTCTGCTCCTTCAACTAGTAAGTCAGCAAACGTCTGAGCACGTTTTGAATCTTCCCCTAAGATAATTCGACTAGGGTGTAAGTTGTCGTATAAGGCTTTACCTTCTCGCAAGAATTCAGGTGAGAAGATAATTTTATCCGTGTTATACTTCTCTCTAACTGAAGCAGTATAGCCTACCGGCACAGTAGATTTAATAATAATGACTGCATCAGGTGCATAATTCAATACATCTTCAATGACAGTTTCTACTAGATAAGTGTCGAAAAAGTTAGATTCGTCATCGTAATTCGTTGGTGTAGCTATAATGACATATTCCGGATTGTTAAAATATGCTTTTTCTTTTTTTGTAGTAGCCACTAAATCTAAATTTTTTTCTCTTAAATAGTCTTGAATCTCTTTATCTTCAATAGGAGATTTTTTGTTATTAATCATTTCTACTTTCTCATCAACAACTTCTAATACTTTTACTTCGTTATTCTGAGCAAGTAAAATAGCATTTGATAAACCAACATATCCAATTCCTACAACTGTAATCTTCATTTAATTTCCTTCAATTCTATTTTTATATTCAAATGTAAAATCCCTTAATAATAAATGTAGTAAAAGGTACTACCTATAATAACGATAGTACCTTGATAACTAATTTAACTCAAGTTCTTCTTTCAAAATATTACTGACTCGCTGAACTTCTTCTTCAGGAATAAATTCATAATAGACACCATCTTGTTTTTCGCCTGTCCCTGATAATTGTTCCTGAGAAATATTGCTGACTGCTGAATTATATTTAGTAAATGCATCAACCATATCATCAAAAGACATGTTTGTTTGCATATTAGCGCTTAGAGAATTTAGAACTCCCTGATAATTCAGAACTGACTCAACAGAGGCTATTTTTCTTACGGTCGCTTCAACTATAGATCTCTGTCTTTCTTGACGTCCATAATCTCCATTGGGGTCTTTCTTACGCATCCTAGAATATTCTAGAGCCGTGTTTCCATCCATATGAACTGTTTGACCTTCAACAAAAGAATAAGCACCTTGATTGAAAGTTAATTCTGGTGTAACGTCAATGCCTCCGACTGCATCGATGATTTGCTGCAATCCTTCCATATTTACAGATACAAAATAATCCACTGGAATATCGAATAGATTTTGAACAGTATTTAATGCCATAGCAGTTCCACCGAATGCATAAGCATGATTGATTTTATCCATTGTTCCATTACCGACTATTTCAGTGTATGTATCTCTGGGGATACTTACAATAGTCGTTTTTTCAGTATTTGGATTAACAGTCATCAACATCATCGTATCAGAACGGCCTTGATCTGTTCTTCCCATATCTCCTGTATCAATTCCCATTAGTAATACAGAAAACGGATCTTTTCCATCATCCACAACAACAGGCTTGTTTCGGATTTGATCATGTCCAGCTTCTTCATACATTTCATTCGTTGAAGATTGTACATCACTGTAAACTCTCCAGGCAACAAAAGCTCCAGCACCAACTATTATTAGTAAAACGACTAAAAAAGCTATTAATATTTTTTTCCATAAAGATTTCTTTTTTCTCTTTTTACGTTTTCGTCTAACCCGTGATTCATCTTCCATTTCCTACCTTCTTTCTTAACCAGTAAAATAACATTCTATACTATTTTACCAATATATAATTATTTTACAATGGATTAACTGTTAATGTTTTATAAAGAAAGTTTATTAGATCTAAGTTTTGTTTACCAAAAACTATATTAATAAGTTTATTTGATTGATCTAAACAATTGGTACACCAATCATATATTAGAAAATAACCAGTGAGTAATAGCACTCACTGGTTATTTATTTCTAATCTATTTAAAAATTTTAAAGTATTCTTTGATGCCTAGAACAATACCATCTGCTATCTGGTTTTGATAACTATCTTTAACTAGCTTAGCACGTTCAGCACTATTATCAATGAATCCCATTTCTGTTAAAACAGCTGCCATTCCGGTTTCTCTAATAACATGGAAATTAGCTTCTTTAACTCCTCTATCGTAAGCACCTGTTTCTTCAAGGAGGGCATCCTGTATAGCTTCTGATAATAGTGAACTTTTTAATAATCTATCTGGATCATTAGCAACCACCGGATTATTCGCATTTCCACTTGCGTTATAAGAATATGTTTCTATTCCATTAGCTGTACTATCAAATGAATTTGTATGGATACTGACAAAAATATCAGCACTAGATGTATTTGCGATTCTAGCTCTTTCAGATAATTCTACAAAAACATCAGTAGATCTTGTCATGATAACTTCATAACCAGCATTTTTAAGTTTAGTTTGTACCTTTTTTGAAACCGTTAAATTAAGGTCTTTTTCTTTAACTCCCCCAGCTTGGGCACCCGGGTCACTTCCACCATGTCCAGCATCAATTACGACAACACGCTTATTAGGATCTAGTTTTTTCAAGGCTGCTTTATCAATCCAACCTAGCTCTTTTCCGTTAAGGGCTACCAGAACATATGTTGAACGTCTTGTGGTCGCTTCTTTTTTAACCGTTACTTCAGCCCCTAAGTAACTTTGTGAATATGCTTTTACAGTATATCCTTCTGTTCCCCAAGGCTTTGTACTAACAGAATCACCATTTCGAACAATTCTAGCTTTATAGTCAGTGACATCTTTTTCCGATAGAACCTTTTCAATATCTAAAGCATTTTTATCTACCCAACCGATTTCTTTTCCATCTATAGATATCAAAGCATAAGTTGAACGATAAGTAACAGCTTCTTTTAATACCTTCACTTGTTTGTTCAGGTATTTAGAAGACTTCGCAATATAACTATAATCTTCTGTAGCATAAGGATCAGTCCCAAAATTATCAGTACCACGTTTTATTTTTGCACTGTAATTAATATTTTTTTCAGATAAAACAGTCTCTGTCAAAGCATTTTTATCGATCCAACCGATTTCTTTATTACCATTATAGATTAAAACATAAGTTGATCTTCTTGTTGTTACTTCTTTTACTGCTTTAACTTTGTTACCTAAATAACTAGAAGATTTTGATTTAACAGCAAAGCCTTCTACTCCATAAGGTTTTGTTGTAACATTATCGGTACCTCTACTAATGTAGCGAGAATAATTGACAGCTTTTTCCTCTAATACTTTTTCAATATCTAAAGCATTTTTATCGATCCAACCGATTTCTTTACCATTTATTGAAATAAGAATATATGTTGAACGAGAAGTAACAACTTCTCTTATAGCATTTACTTGTTTATTCAAATACTTAGATGATTTTGTAATGTAATTATATCCTTTTGTTCCGTATGGATTTGTACCAATATTGTCTGTTCCACGTTTAACAATTGCCACAAAGTTCGTTTCTTTTTCTGACAATACAGGTTCATAGTTTCCTAGAGCATTTTTATCTACCCAACCAATTTCTTCATTACCGTCATAAATTAAAACATAGGTTGATCTTCTTGTAGTAATTTCTTTTATGGCCTGAACTTTTTTCCCAAGATAGTTAGATGATTTAGTTATTACACTAAAACCTTCAACACCGTATGGTTCAGTAGTAATGTTATCGGTCCCTCTGATAATATTACTAACATAATCAACATCTTTTTCTGTTAAGACTTCTTCAATATCTAAGGCATTTTTATCTACCCAACCGATTTCTTTACCATCTACTGAGATTAAGACATACGTTGAACGAACTGTTTTTATTTCTTTAGAAGCATATACTTCTTTATTTAAATAGGTTGAAGACTTAGTAATTTTTTTATATCCCTTTGTTCCATATGGTTGAGTTCCCACATTATCCGTTCCACGCTTAACAATAGCAGCAAAGTTTGTATCTTTTTCTGACAGAATATCATCATAGCTAGTTAAAGCATTTTTATCGATCCAACCAATTTCTTTATCATTTTCAGAAATTAGAACATAAGTTGATCTTCTTGTTGTAACTTCATTGGTAACTTGAACTTTTTTATCTAAATAGTTAGATGATTTTGAGATCACATTATAGCCTTCGACACCATAAGGTTTAGTAGTTACGTTATCGGTGCCTCTAGTTACATAGCTAGTATAATCCACCTTTTTTTCTGTCAAGACTGTTTCTATATCTAAAGCATTTTTATCTACCCAACCGATTTCTTTATTTCCAATAGAAATTAAGACATATGTTGAACGACTAGTTTTAATTTCTTTTGAAACATTAACTTGCTCATTTAAATAAGCAGAAGATTTCTCTATTTTCTTATAGCCTTCTGTACCGTACGGACGTGTTCCAATGTTATCTGTTCCACGTTTGACAATAGCTACAAATTTATTTGACTTTTCAGAAATAATCTGCTCATACACCGATAAACCACTTTTATCGATCCATCCTAATTGTTTTCCATCTAAAGTGATTAAAGCCCATGTCAATCCATTTTTTGTTTTCTTTTCTTGAGTAACTGTAACATTTTTATTAAAGTATTCTAGAGTAGTGGTATTTACTTTAGAATCTTTAGTATTTTTAGGCGCAGAATAAATGCCATCAGTATCTCCAGTAATATAAGCTCTGTAATTAACAGATGAAGTTGTTATTACTTCATCCGAATAAGTACTTTCTAAATTATTCTGCAAATTATTGTCTGAAGTATCATTCTCTTCAGTAGGCATTTGATCAAATCTAGTCAAATCATACGTACTGATAATGCTATTTAATTTTGTATTATACTCTGGGTCTGTAGCATATCTACCAGTAAGCCATTTTGTAGCATCCTGATACGCTGTAGCATTTTCTTTCCAAGTCCCCTTATAGTAATCCTTTGACATAGATACAGGACCATTTCGCAATTTGTCTGCATAATCAATTAATGATTCTGCATAAGAAGGATACTTTTTGAAACCAGCTTTTATCGTTGTCCAACCATCTTCATTGCTATATTCCTTTGTGTACTTATAGAAAGTTTGACCATTATAAGAACCTTTAATTCCAAACAAATTGAAGTTAGGATTGTAAGCCAAAATGCTGGTTCCCCAAGCACTTTCTAAAGCAGCTTGAGCTATCATTACAGATGCATACAAATTATTTTCTTCAGCTATTGCTACTGCATAATTTGAAATTGCATTAATGAAAGCATCTGTTTTAGAGACCATTCTTGTTTGTATACTATATGTAGACACTTGATTTTCTTCCATCATTTCCATAGCTTTTTCTCTAGTGTCTTCTTTAGAATAAACATCCTGATCTGAAATACTTTCAGAAACTACCTCTTCCTTCTCATGTGACTCTTCTTCCTCACTATTTTCTTCCACTGTATCGCTCGCATTTATTTCATTTTCAACCTTAGTCGAAGAATCCGTTTTCTGTGAGTCATCATCCAGAAACTCTCCTTCTTCAACTTGAGTTGTTACATCACTATTATTCACTTCAGATGCTGAAGCTACTGAAGAAAGAAAAATTGGACTTAATAATGTAACAATTGTTGAAAAAAGAAGGGCTCTGCGCTTACCCTTTTTCTTACTAGCCAAAAGACTTGCCCCCTTTGTTATATTTGCACCTTAAAGTTATAAAGTACTTTTTCAGTATAACTAAATTATATACGTAATGCTAGTTAACAATTTGTGAACTAGCATTACTCTCAGTGAATTTGACAATATTTTGCACAATTCAAACTTATAAATATCCTAATATTTTATAGAATTACAATATTAGGATATTGTAATATTATACTAGGCTTTTTTATAAAATTTTTCACTTTTAATACTATATTTTATAATATTTCCAGTTCTCAACTATGAATAACTTCATAAAAGTTTTGTATAGCCATCCGGTTGTATTTAACATAATCAAATGGCTTGGAATGTCCAGAATAACCTTTTTCAATATACTTAGATAGTCCCTCTACTAAGCCATCTACACTATCGTCTACCAACATTCCGTATTTCCCTTCTTCTAATACGGTCCGATTAGCTATAATATCAGTAGCTATAATATCTAAGCTTAATGTTAGTGCCTCTAAAAGAACCATTGGCTGTCCTTCGTAGTGAGAAGATAAAACGAAACAATCACATTTATCCAATATTCTAAAAGGATCTTCTTGTTGACCAGTAAGAATTACTTTATTATTAAGATTCAATTCTTCAATCAACTTTTGTAATTCAATTTTTAAAGGACCTTCACCTAAAATGTATAACATACTATTTGGATGTCTTTTTTGAACTTCATAAAAAGCTAAAATCAAATTACCTTGTGCTTTTTCAGGAGATAGTCGACCCATATTCACAAAATTTATATTTTCAGGAGAAGGATCTTCAATAATTCTATTATTTACTTTAATACCTTGTTCTTCTACTTCAATAATTTCATTTTTACTTATCCAACCTATCACTTCATCTTCTTCCATGATACAACAGTAAATGTCTTCCCCAATAACAGTTTCCTTTACTATAGAAACTAGAGAATTGCTATATTTTTCATTATCAGCTAGTGTTAACAATTCTTTAGTTAAAGGGTTTTTTAAAATTGAATAGTTTTCTTTAGGAATTTTTCCTTTATAAAAAGTGAATTTTTCCTTAAATACATTTTTATCTGGAATAATTTCAACCGCATTACTATTTATCCAACCAATTCGTTTACTGTCAAATTGAATTAAATAAAAAGCACCATTCTTATTTATCATTACACGAGTTATTTCAACTTCTTTATTCAATATTTCTGGTAGTTCTTCTACTTCTCTTGTATCGGGATTTGATGGTATTTTATTCCAGATCTGATAAGTGTCTAAATCTTTTATAATTCCTTTCTTATCAATTGTTCGATCTCTAAAGGATCTATTTGGTAAATATTCAATAACTTTAGTGTGTTTTTTATGGTTTCTTCTTTTTAGTTTCTTTTTTTCTTTTTCTATATATTGCATTGACTTATTAGTTAGAGTGTAATCTTTCAAGATATTAAGAGCTCTAGAGTCAATCCATCCAAGTTTTATTTCATTGATATAAATTAGACTATATGAACTACGTTGTGTTTCTGCTACTTCTTTTACATCGACCATTATATTCTTATATTGTCCGCTATAAGTTGCTTTTCTAGAATTAAATATATTATATGGTTTCGTCCAAAATGGATTATTTTTTGTTCTTTTTAATATAGCTAATATGTTTACTTTTTTAGAATTTATAATACTATCAGGAAGAACTTCAAAAGCTTTTTCTTCAAGCCATCCTATAATTTTATTATCTATACTGAATTTGCAATATACAACACCATCTACTTCAGTTATCCAAGAAATAACTACTTCTTCATCTTTGAAGCTGTCAGCTGCGCCAACTTCTTTTATAAACTTATCATGTACGGGTTTGTTCCAAATATTTAAACCTTCCGTGTTAATTATGCGTGCTCTAGCAATAAAATTTTTATTTAAAGATATTGAGCTATTAGTAATATTCGTATCTTTTTCTATATCCTGCTTATTATTCATCCTATGACTCAATATCTTTTCTGGGTTTATTGAATTAATAATAAAATCAAATTTATCATTAGAGGCATAATTACTTAAATTTTTCTTGTTTAATTCCATTGTTCCTTTAGATACACTCACTAATTTATCAAAACGGTCATAAACAGTCATTAAACCTCTTAAATTAATAAAATGTGGTCTTTTTTTATTAATAGTTCTTTCGCTATCCGATAAAATATCATTATGCATGTAACATATTCGCTTCTCAGCATTCGTAGCTAATAAAAATTTTGCCCAAAATAAACTATACCCACTAAAATCTATTGAAAAATCAAATTTAGAATTCCCAAAAAAGCGCTTTGCTTCCCTTTTATAAGCTTTCTCTGGATACATTTTTTTAAGGTAGTTTTCTCCGACTCCTCTATTGTGACATAGACGGTCGCGGTAGATCTCATTTAAAGAATACACTGAAATGCCTTGTTTAAATAATAATCGAGCATTCTCATTTATTTTTGCTATATTTTTTAATGCCTCTTGTTTATTTGGTATTTTTAGAAAGACACTAACATCATATTTACTGTAATCTATATTATTCATTAAATTAATAAAAGATGATGTTATTCCGTTATTCATCATACCTCCTGGATAAAAAATGATTTTTTCTTTTTTATCATCCAGGTTCTTTATTACTTTAATACTCTCACTAGCATTATTAAAAATGTAGTCTACTAATCTATTAGTAACATTACCATCATCATATTTAGTAAATTTTTCTTTCATAGCACTATAATTGTTTTGGTAAGTTCTTTGTACATCTTTTACATGAGTAATCGTTTCTGTAAGTTCTTCTATATTATACAGAACTGGACCAGGCAGATCTTCAAAGTTAATATAACTACCTCTACTATCAAGGTAATATTCTGCATCCCACATATAAAATAATACTGGTTTATCCGTTACTAAATAATCAAAGAAGATACTTGAATAGTCCGTTATCAACAAATCAGTAATGCTTAACATTTCATTTGTGTCAATATAGTCAGGAATTAAACTATCTTTAATCTCTATAAACTCTTTTGCAGTTGAATATAAAAAGGGATGAACTTTTATAAGAACATTATATTTGTTTCCGTTTTTTTCTTTTAGTATCTCCATATCAGAAATAATTTGCTTCATATCGTTACGTGCTTGGCTAACATTTGTACCTTTCCAAGTAGGTGCATATAAAATAATTTCCTTGTTAGTATCTATCTTTAATCCAGTTTTAAGTAATCTACTGATAAAAGTTAATTTATTTGTATTTAATGTTAAATCAATTCTAGGATAGCCATCCTCAATGATTTTTCCACGAAATAATCCATCTAATTTATAACTTTTTAAATACATATTAGTCGTATGTTCATTGGGACTAATTAAAATTGAGGAACTCAGAAAGTTTCTAACGACATTTCTTGATGTTGCAGGATTTCCGGGAATTTCAAATCCCATTTTTTTTAGAGGAGTCCCATGCCAAGTATTAATATAAACTTGATCTTCTTTGGGTATAAAGAAATTTTGAAATGTTGAATTATTAATCAAATACTTTGCAGTAGATAAATACTCTAAATATTTAGTTGAGTTTCTTTTTACAAAAATAACGTTATCTAAATCTTTATATTGGTTCATAACAACTTCAAGCTCTTCAAAATCTTGAATAGACCAAATGTGTTTGTACTCCCCAAACTTAGGTTGACTCATTAAGAATTTGAAAATAGCATATGGGCTGTCGGTAATACTTTTCCCATCTCTGCTTTCATATAAAATAATGTTATCTATAACTTTTTTTGTTTCATAAAAATTCGAATAAATACGATTTCTTTTATATCCAGTGTTCATTAAAGTATTTTTCACTGGAGAACTAATAAACTTTATTTTCCTTTTCAAAACTTTTTTATTCACTTATTAAACTCCTTAAAAAATAGTTATTCACTTATATTATCAATAATTTTCTTAGATGCAATTCCATTTTCCCATAAACAAAATTTATTATAAAAGTAATCTAATCTTTTATCGTTTCTATTGTTTTTATCTTCACCTATAAAAGCTTTCAGTTCTTTTAAAAACATATTTTCTTCTGTAACAAATGGTCCAGGTGCATTTTTTTCTAAGTCAAAATAAAAACCTCTTAATTTATCACGATAATGCTCATAATCATAAGCATAAAAGAGCATCGGTCTCTTAAGATTAGCATAATCAAAAAATACCGATGAATAATCTGTGATCAATAAATCAGATACCAGATAGAGATCGCTAATATCTATATTTGATGAAAAATTAAAGATATTTGGATGAGTGGAAATATTGTCTAAACTCTCTGCTACCAGATAATGCGCTCTAAATATAAAAACCGTATCATTCCCAAGCACATCGATCAATTGATCCATGTCAAATGGTACATGAAACTTATACTTCCCTTTAGAAATATAATAGTCATCTCGCCACGTTGGTGCATAAAGAATGACTTTTTTATCTAATGGAATGCCCAATTGTTTTTTTATAGCATTTATGTCTTTAGAATTATTTTTTTGAAAGAGTATATCATTACGGGGATATCCACTATCAATAAATGTTTTTTCAAAAGCAAAACAAGATTTGAATATATCTTTTGAGTACTGATTTGGTGCCACCAAATAGTCCCATTTTTGAGTTTCGATCAAGAAGTTTTTTTTGTAATTCTCTAAATTGGAACCAGGCATACTAAACGTATCCATATCTAAAGCTAGTTTTTTTAATGGTGTACCATGCCAAGTTTGAACATATTTTGTTTCTTTTCTTTTTGGTAACCATTTAGGCATACGTGCATTAATAATCCAAAAATTAGCTCTAGCCATATAGTAAAGCCAACGAATGGAAAAGCGATATACAATCTTTACATTTTCATCTTTCACAATATCCCTATCACGATAGCGAATACTCCAATATAATTTATTTTTTTTATCATTCTGCATATATAAATAATCATATATCGCTTTTGGGTTGTCATCAAAACGTCTACCATATTGAGATTCAAATACATATACATTTGGTATAACGGGTAGTAAGGAAAATATACGAAACATTGAGGACAAGCCAAAGATAATTAGTTTTTGTTTCATTATTAATAACTACTCCTTTAATCTTCTCTCTCAAGGTCTTCTTCAATTTTTTTACTAATTTTGTCGACTTCAGCTTTAATCATCTTCAAATCTTCTTTAATCTTAGAAGTTGAAATACCTTCAGTACGAGGTAAATAAACAACCTGACAATATTCTTTTAAAAAATCAAATTTATTCTCCCAGTCATCTCCCATTACAAACACATCAATATCGTGTTTTTGAACATCTTTGATTTTTTGTTCCCATTCATTTTCGGGGATGACTTCATCTACACATTCTAATGCTTCCAAAATCAATTTGCGATCTTCCCAAGATGTATATGCTTTTTTCCCTTTGATAGCATTAAACTCATCAGTAGAGATTGCAACAGTAAGATGATCTCCTAAAGCTGCAGCTCTTTGCAGCAATAGGATGTGTCCCTTGTGTAATAAATCAAATGTTCCATAAGTCAGTACTTTTCTCATAATAATTCCCTTCTTAACTTTTTTAATTGCTAATTATTAAATATAATCTACAAATCGTGCTCTAAATTTCATGTGAATATGAGAACCTAAGATTAAAATGATAGAAATGATTCCCCAAAAAATAAGGCTCAAAGTAGGCTTCTCCCAAAACCATTGTCTCGAAAGAAACGTATCTCTAAAGCCATCTATAAAATAATAAATTGGGTTGATTTGAAACAAATTGACTAGCCAATCTGGAAAACTACGTGTTTCAACATCCCATATGGGACCAGATATATAAAAGAGTAACCTTAGAATAGATTGTAACATGATGTGGTAATCTCTTATTAAAATCGTAATTGTAGAATTTAAAATTCCCATAGCAAATAGAAACATGATCATACAAATAAAATAATAAATATACTGGAACCAAAATATAGTAGGATAAACTCCAAAAAAGAACATAACGCCCATTAAAATGACCATCATCCACCAGTATGAGACAATATTACTCATCATGTTAATAGAAGGCAAGATACTTACAGGGAACTTCATCTTTGAAACCATACCTACTTTGTGATAGATACTATTAGAACCTCCTAAAAGGCTAGAATTCACAAAAAACCATACTATAATCCCTATAAGCATCCAAACTATAAATGGCACGCCGTTTACATTACGACCACCATTTACTCCAATACCAAAAATAAGATAGTAAATACCAATTTGTATTAAAGGATTTAAAAATTGCCACATTAGGCCTAAATAGTGACTCTGATAAGTTGCTCTTTCTTCATATTTTGATACTCGGCGAATAATTCCGATGTTATCAAACTGTTCTTTTATAATAAGCATAACATTCTTCATGCTGAATCTCCTTGTATTCAAATATTATTATAATAATTCTTGAATATGTTGTAATAAACGCTTTATAGATTGTCCATTGTTATAAGTATTCCATTTATTATTAAAGTTTTCAAAATGACAATCTTGAGTTTTTTTTATTTGTAGAATCAATTCATCCATAGATTGAACAATTTCCCCTGGCAACCAATTTTTTAAATCTTTTTGTAATCCTGTTACCTGGTCATATTCTTCTAAGTCATAACAATAGAAAATTATCTTATTTGCATTATTAAGCAGTGTAAAATCAAACGTCACTGATGAGTAGTCTGTTATCAAGATGTCTGTAACCATTAATAGATCTTCTATACTATATTGGCTTAAGTTACCATACAAAAACCCATTGTAATTTTTTTCAACTGGCTTTGTCAAAACGTGAGGGTGTTTCTTCATCAAAATAGCATAATCACTTCCCAGTGCCTCGTATAATTGTTGAACATTAAATGGATACTCATCCTCTAGCCCATTTCGATAAGTAGGAGCATATAAGATAATCTTTTTCTTTTTTAGCTCAGGATACTTAGTAAAAAAAGAATCTCTTTTTTCATCAATTAACTTTTGATTGAAGTAAATATCTGTTCTTGGATTACCATATGATTTTATGCTATTTTTACTAGCACCGTAACTATTTCTGAATACTTCTCCCATCATTTCTGAACCTACAATATACTCATCAAATCGTTTATAAACTTGTTTAAAACGTAAATGATCAAAAAAACTTCGTCCTATTGCAGTCGGGTCTTCCAAACCGAAACGTTTAATTGCACCATTAGCATGCCAAATCTGGATAATCGTTGTTTCCTTTTTGGGATATAGACCCGCTAAAAAAGGGAAATAATTGTCACAAAGAATAACTTTTGATTGCATAAGAATGGGAATCGCTTTTTGTAAAAAGGTTACCGAAGTAGAAATCGGAAAAATTTTTGCTCCCATTTTTTCAAATCTTATAGCTTCTTCTTCACAATTTTTTTCAAAAAGAATTATAATTTCGACATTTGGATTTTCTGTAATTAACGCGCTCAACAAACCATTATCATTTTTAGGAAAACTCATTAAATAAACAATTCTTTTCTTTATAGACAAGGGTTTAGAAAAAATTGAAAAGAACCGAACCAACCATATATATATAATTTTTTTGATTTGTTCCAATGTTCTCCTACTCTCTTATACTTCATAGTTTCCAGTATTATTTCTGTATTGCTACCAATTAATAAAACGCTATCCAAGAGTTTAATATCAAGTTAAAATCCCATTAATACAGAGATTAAAGAATTACCACTTAAATGAACCACCATTAAAAAGCTTGTCATAACGACAGCAAATAACAAAATAAGTCTAGTTGATAATCTCATTCGATCCGTTACTTTTTCTTCTTCAAATTGTTTGTCTAATTCAGTTATTCTTTCCCTATCGTTTGTTTGCTCTATTTGCTTATTAAAATAGTCTCTTACATCAAATTCTTTTTGCTCTTGTTTATGTTTATTTTGATAGTCCTTTTTATCCTTTGCGTTTTTCTTTTTAAAATCATCGCTAAATTTTTTATATTCAGCAGCGACTTCTTCAGCGGGGCCTGCCATACGAACTTCTCCATAATGCATCCATACAATTTTATCACAAAGTTTCTTCACTTGGTTCAATGAATGACTAACGAAGAAAATCGTTTTCCCTTGTTCTTTAAATTCCATCATTTTATCCACACATTTTTGATAAAAAGTTTCATCACCAACAGAAAGTGCTTCATCGATAATTAAAATATCCGGATTAGTATGGACAGCAATTGCAAATCCAAGACGAGATTTCATACCACTGGAATAACTTTTTACTGGCTGATTGATAAAGTCTCCAATTTCTGCAAAATCTATAATATCATCAATCGTTTCATCAATTTCTTTATTTGTTTTCCCAGTCATTAATGATTTTAAGCGTATATTTTCTGATCCAGTCAGTTGATTTTTCAGGCCTGCTGAAATAGCGATTATAGAGGTATCTCCATTAACTTCCACTTTACCAGTTGTTGGTGGTATGATACCCGCAATAATATTTGCTAAGGTTGATTTCCCTGATCCGTTTACTCCTATCAATCCAATTGTTTCACCATCGTAAACATCTAAGGAAACACCTCTTAAAGCCCAAAAAGTAGGAATTTTTTTTCTAGAAAATTTAAACAGCGATTTTATCTTATCTGATTTTTGCTTATACAAATCATATTGTTTTGTAACGTTCTCAATAATTACTTTTTGTTTATTCACCAAAACATTTCACCTATTCTTCTGATTTATATTTTAAATCTTGTGAATTTTAATTGCCAGACTATATAGTATTATATATTTTATTCATTTTCAACTTTTAAAAATCTATGTAATTATATCACATAAACTTCCCCATTATTTCTATTATACTTAATAATTCATGCAATTGAAATATTTTCTAAAAAGCAGTTGGTAATAAGCTAAATTAAAAGTCAATTTCAAAAAATTGATTCCATATCCTTATTTCTTAAACAGTTAATCAGTTGTCGAAGAATTTGAAGAGTAGTCTAATTAAAATTTGATGGATATCTTCTCTTTTCAGTTTGCAAAAATATATTTTACTTTATCGATAACAAGGCGTTCCTATTAGAAATAAAAATTCTAAAAGTTGCTATTAATGGTTCTACTGACAACCAGCTATATAGTATCTAGTATTTTTATGAATTCAGATTGTACTACATTAGTAAAAAAACAGGCTAATTAATTAGCCTGTTTTTAATTAAAATACTTCTATTTTCGATCTTTAGAATGAGCTTCAGCTTTCGGATCTCTATTCATTAATTCAATAATGGTATTTCTTACATCTGCATGCTCATATAAAACACTGTAAATAGCTTCTGTAATTGGTAGCTCAATATTTTTTTCTTTAGCTAATTCACAAGCAGCAACAACGGTCGAAGCGCCTTCAACAACCATCCCAACAGTTTCTAGTACTTCATCTAAAGAATGGCCTTTACCGATCATATTACCAGCTTGCCAGTTTCTTGAATGAATACTTGTACAAGTAACTATCAAATCTCCAACTCCACTTAATCCTATAAAAGTTAGTGGATCGGCTCCAAATGCAATTCCAAGACGACTAATTTCAGCTAACCCTCTAGTTATTAATGCTGCTTTTGCATTATCTCCGTATCCTAACCCTGCTAAAGCCCCAGCGCCTAATGCTATAATATTCTTTAGTGCTGCTCCATACTCAACCCCAATAATATCTTTATTCGTGTATATACGCATATAGTTATTCATAAATAATTCTTGAACTTTTTCTGCTGCATCTAAATTCGTAGATGCTGCTGTAATAGTCGTCAAATCATTTACAGCCACTTCTTCAGCATGACTTGGCCCTGATAGAGCAACTATTCCTTCTCTTTTTTCTTCTGGTATTTCTTCTTGTAAAATTTCAGATATACGTTTGTGTGTTTGTTGTTCTAATCCTTTGCTTGCCGTTACTAAAATGACTTTATCCTCAATTATTTCTGATACCTGACGCGCAACTATACGTGTTACTTTTGTAGGAAGCACAAACAAAACGATTTGAGCATTTGTAAGAGCTTCTTTTAGATTAGTTGTAGCTTTTATATTCTCGGACAATACTAAATTTGGTAAAAACATTTTATTTGTATGTTCTTCATTAATTTCCTTAATTTGATCTTCAACATTACTATATAATACCGGTTTATGACCGTTTTCTTCTAATACTTTTGCTAAGGCAGTCCCCCAAGAACCGGCTCCTATTATAGCTATTTTCTTTTTCATTCATTATCTCTCCATTCCCTATCTATTATTTATTAGATTTAATGCTATCATAAATTGTTTGAATCAAGTTGTACATTTATTACTTAATCACTCAACTATTATATTTAAAATCATGTCCTATGGTGCTTTTAGACTCAAAAGATTTGAACTTCTTTTCTCTTTTACTGTAAAGTATTACACATATAATGAGCACTGAGAGCGTTGGTGATAAATATCCACCCTTTTGGAAATTCAGAAATATAAATAATAATCCTAATCCAACATTTCTCTGCAAAATAAATCCACTGAAAAGTATACTCATTAAAAATGGAAGAATCCCTAGATCAGAAATCATATACGCAAAATTATTAGTGATTGGTGGAGTATTACCAGCCCCATTTCCAATCAAAAAATTGTTTTGTTGCACATATTCCCAACTTCCAAAAATCCTACTTGAAGCAGAACCATCCTCTCCATTTATTATTGAAAATGATCGCTCAATTAAAGACTTGTACAAAAAATCATGACTTATATATATAAGTAGTAGTATCAATATCATATATATAAACGCCATTTTATTAAAACGAAAAGTTCCATTTTCCAACAAAAGATTAACCCCATATAATAGGATCAATATGATCATGATGGCAATTGAACTATATGAAAAAGTTAAGATGATTCCTCCAAGAAGTAGTAGATTAATGTATTTAGTAAAATTGATTTTTCTTTTGAAGAAAAGATTAATACTTAAATTTAAATTTAAATAAAATCCAAGATGTGCTGGTTCGGAAAAAACGCTCCGCATTCGTATCGTTTCATTATAGAAATAACTTAATTCATCTGTTCTAGTTAATTTCCAAATAAATTTAAAAGGTAAATTCCCTGTATAAATTGCAAGTGAAATGTATAACCCAATTAAAATCACTAAAATTGAATATATATTGAGATATTTCAATAAACTCATTTCTAAGTTTCTAATGCTCAAAAAACGGTATGTTATCAAAACAAACACACTATAATATAAAATTTTTATTGTTGCTGCTATCGCACTATTGGCATCAAAATTATTATTAAATTCTATATTCAAAAAGAAGTTGACTGCTAAGTATACAGAAATCAAACTTAAAATTTTATAATCCATTATTTCTAAAAAAACATTTTGGGTAAATAGCAAAATAAGCAGTATAGAAAAGAAAAGAAAATCTCCAACTGAAAAAATTCCAATTATCCAATCAGATAGTATTAATCCCAATGGTAACAATAATAAAATTAAATTATTAATCAGTATTTTAGACTTATTAGATTTAGAGTATAAACTAACCAAGTTCTTAAACTCCCTTATTTATCAATAAAAAATTTCATTAAAATATTAACAATTTCTATGCTTGCTGTGCCATCTCCATAAGGATTAATAGCCTTGGACATTTTATCGTATAACTTCTGATCATTCAACAGGTCATTTATCGAATGGAAAACCATTTCTTGTTCTGTACCGACAACTTTCAGTGTGCCAGCTTCTAATCCTTCAGGTCGCTCTGTTTTGTCTCTTAAGACGAGTACAGGAATATCAAAAGCTGGTGCTTCCTCTTGTAATCCACCAGAATCAGTTAATACCATGTGAGCTCTAGCGATTACTTTATGGAACAAGTCAACTTCTAATGGTTCAACTAATAAAATTCTTTCATGATCTTCCAATAGTTCCTTTGCAATTCCTTGCACAACTGGGCTTAAATGTACCGGCATCACAACTGCAACATCTTCATGTTCATCAATGATTTGTCTGACTGCTCTAAATACGTTCTTCATCGGTTCGCCATGGTTTTCTCTTCTATGCATAGTTAATAGGATCCATTTTTTTTCAGGCGTTATTTTATCCAGTAAGGGATGTTTTACTTCTAAAGTTTTTGTATGAGCTATTGCATCAATTGCTGTATTTCCAGTTACATAAATTTTAGCTTCTGGTTTATTCTCGTTGAGCAGATTTTTTTTAGTTAGTTCAGTTGGTACAAAGAACAGGTCAGCTATATTATCAATCAACTGTCGATTCGCTTCTTCAGGAAACGGGAAGTATTTGTCATATGTCCTTAGCCCTGCTTCTACATGTCCAATTGGTATTTGCTGATAATAAGCTGCTAAAGCTGCCGCAAAACTTGTGGTTGTATCTCCATGTACCAAAACCATATCAGGAAGTTCTTTTAAAAAGATCTCTTCCAAACCTTTCATTACATTGATCGTAATATCAGATAGTGACTGATTCTTTTTCATAACATCTAAATCGTATGTAGGCTCGATTTCAAATACTTTGAGTACTTGATCAAGCATTTCACGATGTTGTGCTGTAACAATTACTTGAGTCTCAAATATATTACTGTTTTTTTCTAATTCTTTAATTACAGGTGCCATTTTAATTGCTTCAGGTCGAGTACCGAATACTACTGCAATTTTTTTTCTATCCATTAAATTAAACGTCCTTTTATAATTTAAGTGTAAAACTTAGTCTCTCTTACTATAAAGACACATACTTTGTTCTATGAAAACATTCAACATGTATTTTACCATAAAAAAAACCTGAAAAGATATGAAGTTTTTATTAAACTCCTTTTACTTATTAGGTCCTTTTAGATATTTTGTTCTTAATCTTGAAATTTTTATTCTAAGTCTGTCTTTTGCTGTAATAGATTCTATATTTTTTAATTGTTTTTTGAGAGCTGGTTCGACTGGGCTTTGAACTAAGCCATTGTAAATAGACAACAATTGTCTCTTTAAAAAATCTTTCTGCTGCTCATTATACCGTGATGAGGTATAATCTTCTTCCATTAATTTAAAGATTTTAAGATAGGACTCAAAAGATCGCTGTTTATGGTGCGCCGTACTTGCTGTCATAGTCGAAGCTGCTCTGTATCTACGGTGATAATAGAATCGATTGATATAAGCCATTTTTTTAGTGTGCAAGAACACTAGGGTTGAGAAATATTCATCTTCATGAAGAATTCCCTCTGGAAATTCAATTCCATTTTCAGTCAGTAGAGAATTTTTAACTAGATATAAGCAAGGTGAAGCAGAATAAGATTTTTGAATTTTAGGCAAGACATTTGGCGAGGTGTACATTATATTTTCTTCTAATACTTCAGAGAAATCATAGTCGCCAAGTTGTTTCGGGGTCTCTCCGCCGTCAAAAAATGATTGTCCATTAAATCTTACTATTTCAGCCTGAGTTTCAATCGCTTTATGCACTAACCCACTGACCGCTTCAGGTTCAATCCAGTCATCTGAATCTAAAAAAAGAATATATTCGCCTGCAGCTATATTCATCCCCTGATTACGAACTGCGCCTTGACCTTGATTAACCGAATTGAGCGTAATGCTAGCTTTATCTTTAAACTGCTTCAGCAGATAAGGTGTTGCATCCGTTGACCCGTCATCGATCAGAATTACTTCTACATTAGGATAGGTTTGATTCAAAATCGATTCGACGCTTTCTTCAACATATCTTTCGACATTATAAGTCGGTACAATAATGGATACTAGAGGTTCTTTCATACAGATCTCCTTACTTATCTACTAATTGTTTATTTCCTTTTAATTCAGCTTTTATCCGTTTAAATTCTCCTGTAATAAACAATCCAATAATCCAGATGACCAAAAAGATACTCCCTTTAATCAGTAAGTTGAAGAAAGGAGCAAAAGGAAATACCGGTAAGAAATAAAATACTACAAGCTGCATTACAGCTAAAATAACCGGCTTGATCATAACTTTAGCAAATTCCAATAAATTTGAATGGAATAGCTTGACCATTAGGAGGTAGTTCGCTTGAATAAAGTTTAGTGAAAATGCAATAACCAAGAATAAGGCTACATATTCAATTCTACCCAGTAAAATACCAGTAATAATTCCGGTAATGTTTAGTATAGTAGATAAAATCCCGGAAAGTAAAAGTAAATCTGTTCGGTTTCCCGATTGAAAGACTCCTCCGGTTGAAGATAGAATCATTTGAATCCATACAGATAACGCTAATATCTGCAGTGAAGGAACACTTCCATACCAGTCATTCCCAAATAAAAATAGAATGACATCTTCAGAAGAGAAAAACAAGAATACTGATAATGGTATACCAATTAGCGCTAATAAATTGGAAAGCCTTAAGTAGACTTGTTTAATTTTTTCCGTTTGATCAACGTAGTCTGACATGATTGGATGAATAACTGATGTGATCAGACTAGTCAAGACTTGATTAGGATACAATGAAACAGTGTAGGCTTTATCATAATACCCCAAAGCACTTTGCGAGATAGTCCCTCCAATAAGTAAATTATCTAAGTTTCTAGAAAAATAATTTATGAAATTAAATAAGAACTGATTTTTTGAAAAATAATAAATTTTCTTTAATGGTGCTGTATCCAATTTAAATTTCACGCTTGTCCCAGTTTTAACATAAAAAACAAAAAATAATGTCATTGCTTTAGCTGTGTTTCCTAAGATGATGGAATAATAACTGAATCCTAACAAGGCAAGTACAATCGATACAATACCGGATACGATTGCGCTCCCGACAGTTGTGAAATTAACCATTCTGAAATTCTTTTCTCTAAGTAAGAGAGATTGAGGCACAACTAGTACCCCATAAAAGAATACACTTATCCCAAGCACCATGCTCAAAGGAATAAAAACTGCATTATCATAAATCCAGCTGATCGGATAGCCTAGAAAAACAAATAAAATACCTAAAGCAATTGAGAGATATAAGCTGAAACCGAATATCGAATTAATTTCTGATCGTTTCAACTCTTTATTTTGGATAATTGCTGGTCCGATTCCAATATCGGCAAGAAGCTGGAAGAATATCAGGAATACATTGACGGTTGCCACAATTCCATATTCATCGGGAGACAAGATTCTGGATAGGACTGCTTGGACACCTAATTGTACTGCAACTACTGCATATTTCCCCATTGCGGTATATAATATGCCTTTTTTAAATTGTTCAAACATCCTTTATTGTCTCCTAGCTTTTTAAAATCTTATTTTCAAATTACGACGTGAAAAATCGTTTCATTTTACTGAAGAGTTTTCCATAATTATTGGCTGATGCATTCCGCTTTTCCATTAACTGGATTGCCATGAGATATTTACCTTTTTGAATACGCTGATGTAATAGATAACGAAATGGATTAGATTCTTTGCGGTCTTGTTGAATCACATAATGTTTGATATTCTCTTCTTCACAAATCGTTTTGATCCATTCGACTTTTTCTTCTTCTGTCATAGGACAATCTGGATGGGCGATATTAGCTAGTTCTAAGTATACTGGATTCCAGAATTCCCGCTTCAATAAATCATTAAATTCTATTTCCATTCCCCAATGTTCAACCAGTTTTTTGAATTCCAAAGCAATATTCAACTCCATCATAAATCGGTCATCTCGGTAGCGATTGACAGCTGATCCATCATGCGTGACATAGTGATAGTAAGCTTTACGGTTGAACGCAACATCTTTGATTTCTTTATAGACGTTGATGTTAAATAAAGCATCTTGTCCTAATTTCTGATTCGTAAATCTGATTTTATGCTCTATCAGATATTGTCTACGATATAGTTTATTCCACAGTGAATAGGGTGAAAAGTGATAGAAGTTTCTGAAGTGTTTACGAAATCCTTCTTGGGTATAAAAGTGTGGTTGTCTAGGCAGAAGTATTTCTAGATCTTCTGGCTTTCCTTCTACTTCTCTCGTATAACCAAAAACGACTACATCAGCTTTTTTTTCCTCAGCCAGTCTGACATTATCAGCTAGAAGAGTTGGGCTGAAATAATCATCTGGATCGGCAAAATATATATATTTCCCTTTAGCTTTTCTTAATCCTGCGTTTCTTGCCATACCTGAACCTTGATTTTTTTGATGAATGACTTGGATCAGTAAAGGTTCTTCTTCGGCAAAATGATCACAAATTGCTCCTGAATCATCTGTAGACCCGTCGTTAACTAAAATTAATTCGAAGTCCATTTTCGTCTGATTCAAGGCAGACTGAATAGCCCTCGGCAAATGAGCTGAGACGTTATAAACTGGCATAATGATGGATACTTCAAACATAATAACGAAACTCCTAACCATAGACATATTTTTCTAATGTGTTTATCTAATTTATTATAACACAGCATGTCTTATCAATTATAAAAATTCAATAAAAATTCTTAACAAAATAAAGTAAGCTGGCGTCATTTGAAAAGTCCGCTAACTTGCCATATTTTAAATATTTTGGTTTAACCAGAATGAAAACGAACACATCAGTACAAGGTGTAGATTTTTTTAGAATTGATTGTTTCAGTTCTTTATTTACCCGTTATTATTTTTAGTGCTTTTACTATTCAGTTCATCTTCCCTTATTCGCTTTTTCATTAGGGTTAAAGAGGCTACTTTTTGACTGGAACAAGCAAAGCTGCCAGACCAAAAACGGCAAACACACTAAAGGTAAATGGATAAGAAATCATTTCGATCATCATTCCAGCTACACTGGATCCTATCGTCTGTCCGATTCCTAAACAGAAAAAGGCTAGGCTCACTCCGACAAATGGTGTATCAGAAAATCTTTTGGTTCCCCAAACCAATAAAAGTCCTGTTATCGCAATATAGGCTATTCCAAAAAAGATTGAAGCAGCATAGATCATCACTCTAGATGGGAAAACAATCAGAACGATGGATAGAATAAGCAATAACAAAAATACTCGAAATGAAAATTTCAATCCTTTGAGTACAATCACTTTCCCTACGATTCCTCCAGCTATTCCTGCAATCCCCATCAATACCCAGAATAAAACACTCTCTTGATTAGAAAATCCATGTTCTGCAGTAAGATAACTTCTAGAAAATGTCCAGAACACAGAACTGCTGAATCCAACAATCATGGAGCCTATAATGATTCGAAGACCATTTTTTATAATTTTCTGAAATGCTGGTATCCTTTTTTCTGAACTTTCCTGACTGGTATCTGGATTTGGTATAACCATTGAATTCCAGATCAGAGTAGCAAAAGCAAGTAAGGCAAAGAATAGAAAAGCATTCCTCCAATATTCTGCAAAGAATAAAGCAATAGGACCGGAAATTATGATCCCAAAAGTTGTTCCGCTATTTATCCAGCTATTTCCTTGATCTTTCTGGTCTTCTTGAAATGAAATATCAACTACTTTGCTGAAGGCTGGTGAACTCCAGCCACTTCCTAGTCCTGCAGTAAACATGCTTACTCCAAGTAGAAAATAATTTACTGATAGAGCTATACCTAATAATCCTATTACTGCACTCAGTCCAGCTAGTTGCGTGACTTTTAGCGGTCCAAATTTATCAATAAAGATATTTGAACAAATCAAAGCTATGGAGTATGAGATATACCCAAGCGTTCCTATTAGTCCTGCTTCACTCTCTGAGAGATTAAGAGAGTCTGAAATATAAGGTAAAAACAGTCCATAACTAAATCTGGCAAAAGCATAGTTTACTGCAATCATTGCCGTTCCCGGAGCTATTAATTTAAACATGTTACACCTCTTCTTTATATAGAACGATCATTCTATTTTATTTTTAAAAATAAGTTGAAATATCTTCACTCGATCACTTGCTGAAAAGCAACCTTAACGTTTCAACTAGTTCTTCTTCTACCCTTTGAACCTCAATTGTTTCTGCTAAAGCTGTAGCCCCTTCGATCTGGATAGCTAATCGCATCGCTTCTTGTTCTGAAAACCCAAGTCTTTTATAAAAAGAAAGCATGCTCCTTTTGTGCGTATCGACTCGGTTTGTAATATCTTGGTTGATTTGGCCGTATTCTTCTTTTGCTCGTAAAAATAGACATCCATTTGAATTACCTTTTAACCAATTCATATGTGCAAGAGCAATAGTGCGTGCTGTTTTATACTTAGAACGCTTAGCCTCATCATTAAGATAGCTTTTAAGATAATCTAAATATCTTATTTCCCGTTGATCTAAAATTTTGACGATCAATTTCTCTTTCGATCCAAAATGATTATACAAGGTCATGATAGAAACATTCGCTTGCGATACGACTTTCTTTATCCCTACCGCATGAAATCCGTGCTGATAGAATAAAGACTCTGCATGATCTAATTTGATTCTTTCATGCATCCATTCTTGGAATGTGTTAAAATGAGCTGGAAGTTATAGAAATCACAATCATTATACATAAAAATAGAAGGAGCGATTTTATGGCTATTTTAGTAACTGGCGGTGCTGGGTATATTGGTTCTCACACTGTTATCGAGCTGTTGAATGAAGGTCGTGAGGTTGTCATAGTTGATGACTATTCTAACTCAAAACCTGAAGTGCTGAACCGTATCAAAGAATTATCAGGAAAAGATTTTGTATTTCATGAGGTAGACATTACAGATAAGGATGCTTTGAAAGAAGTATTCAAGCAGCATGATCTTGAAGCGGTTATTCACTTTGCCGGATATAAAGCTGTTGGTGAATCTGTGGCTAAACCGCTTATGTATTACCGTAATAATTTGAATGGAACAATTGCCTTGATGGAATTGATGAATGAATTTGATGTAAAAAATATGGTTTTCAGTTCCAGTGCGACAGTTTATGGTATGAATAATGAGGCACCTTTTACTGAAGATATGCCCTTATCTACGACAAATCCTTACGGAACGACTAAATTATTCATCGAACAGTTTATCCAGGATCAAGTAGCTGCTGATCCTTCCTGGAGTGCAGCACTGCTTCGTTATTTCAATCCAATCGGTGCCCACGAATCAGGGCGTATCGGTGAAGATCCTAATGATATTCCAAATAACTTGATGCCTTACATTACACAAGTTGCGGTAGGCAAGCTCGAAAAACTTTCTGTATATGGAGACGACTATGATACACCTGACGGTACTGGGGTAAGAGATTACATCCACGTTGTCGATCTAGCAAAAGGTCACATCAAAGCCCTTGAAAGTGTACTTGAAACCAGAGGTGTTGAAGCGTATAACTTAGGAACAGGCGTTGGTTACTCTGTGCTTGATGTAGTAAAAGCGTTTGAAGCAGCGAACAATGTCGAGATCCCTTACCAAATTGTTGACCGCAGACCTGGAGATATTGGAACCAGCTACGCTGATGCAACGAAAGCGCATAAAGTACTTGAGTGGGCAGCCGAACTGGGTATTGAAGACATGTGCCGCGACTCATGGAACTGGCAGAAATCTAATCCCAATGGATATGCATAAAATAAACTAATGAAAAATTCAAAAGGTAGCTGACTGATGGTTATATTCAGTCAGCTACCTTTTATTTAACCAATATTTTTATCTATACAGACAGTTAATCATCTGTTTTTTTGCTGATTCTTTTATCAGCACTAATAAATACTTTTTCAGCTTCTCTTTTTCCTATGACCACTATTTCAATAATTTCTATTTTATTATCTGACGCAGCTCTGTATATTAACCGAATACCTAACCTTTGATTTTTCAATTCACTAAATCCTACTAATTTTGCGTATTGTGTATTACCTAATTTTTTACCGATTGAAGATCCTTTTTCTTCTAAACGCTCTATCGCAAGATTTACCCATTTTTTTGTAGCGCCATCTAATTTCTTATAATCTTTAACTGCTTCTTTCCAAAAATTAACTTTGTTTTTCAATCAAACAACTCTTCATCAGACAAATGAGCAAATGGGTTCTCAGTGTCTTCTTTTTCAATGACCTTGGCTGCCGGAATTAATTCTATAGGTCCCTCATCAATTCTATTTGATAAATTACTGTAAAAGATTTTTTCTTCCATTTCATGGTATTTTTCAATTAAAGAACTATACTCTTTATTACTAATAATTACAGCTTCAGGATTATTATGATTTAAAATAAAAACAGGTTCTCCTGTTTTATTTACACTTTTGATGATTTTAGATAATTCACTCTTAGTTTGTGTGATAGATTTTGTTTCTCCAATAGTCTTAAGCATATCTTTCCCTCCAACTATACTAGATTATATCCACAGTATATCCTAATAAAGGTCCTATTTCAATCCCTATTTCAGGACCTTTTTACATTGTTTTATCAGTACCTTACTTTGATAAAATGTTACTTTCATTCGATACTATGCACGCTTTGCTGTTCAGAAAGATTGATTCGTCTGTGACTATCTTATTTTTTCATACTAGTACTTTTGTATAATAAATAATCTCTAATAGTTAATAACCTGTTTTGTTTAGAAAAGAATCTATTTATTGGATACTAAAAAAAGAGAAACCACACGATTTCTCCTTCTTTATCTTCATTTAGTTATATTTATAGTTTAGTCGAATAAGTAATCGTCTGTCATGTCAGCGAATGGATTGTGGTCAAAGCTTCCTGAGTTATCTTGTTTATGGATAAGACTTTCTGGTCCAGAATATAGATTACTGGAAAAATCATCGCTAATATAGTCTTTTCCCACTGAGCTACTATCAAACATCCCCTGATTCTTTTCGTTCATGGTTCTTGCCCTCCTATTAATGTATGGCCTTTAATGAGTTATAGTTTTATTTCAGTCTATTTTTGTAAATACTTATTTCTGTAACTAATATAGCATATACATTCGAAAGATTACTAATAATATACCTTTAAGAAACAAAAAAGTTTATATTCAGATTTTCTACTCTTTATTTTTACCGTATTCTTAACATTTATCTATACAAATAAGGTCCATGCAGCTTTCGCATGTACCTTATTTAAAGATGATTCATCTACTCTTATCTAACAGTCTATCTATTTGATAAATAAACTGTATACTATGAGGAAATCTTCTTAACCTTGATCAATCCGTCCACATGAACAGGTTTGATTTGACCCGTTTTAGCAAACACTCCCCATATCTGACGCAGTACCTGACCTTGACGATGAAATTTCCCCCAGGTTATTCCATCTAGTATCGGAGACCCTTCCCACAGTTCCTCATTTTCGAAAAGATACGGTATTTCGGAAGCATGTCCTCCAGCCAGCTGATTCCGTGGAGCTCCTCCACTGATTTCATATTTATACCCGCTTCCTCCGCCAAGATGATGTCTTCTGGTAAATTCCTCCACGCCAGATTTATATATTTTCTTTGTTAAAAATTTTATGGACGCCTTGGATAAATATTTTCCTATAAAGGGAGTTTTAGTCAATTTGTTCAATACAGGAATATATGGAATAAATGGAGCTAATTCGCGTTTATTATTACCAACTAATATTTCAATACGTCTAGCTGCTTTATTCCATTCATGCTCTAAATCATCTTCGTTTGGAAGAGGAAATTCACCATACTGTACTCCAAAAGGCATAGAAGACTTCAACCCGAATGGCTTCACTTTCTCTTGAATATCCGCTTGGACTTCTGCAACTTTTTCTAAGGAATCATCAGCTGAGATTTTTTTCTTTTCTTCTAGCATAACAGCTTTCATTTCTTTTGGTGCAGGTAGTAGTCCAAAAGGAGCGCTCTGTATAATCGCTCTATTGAACAACCCTTCTGTTCCTTTGGCAATCATAAGATGAGCTGCTGCATCTCCTCCAGCCGATTCACCAAATATAGTGATGTTTTCTGGATTACCTCCAAATCCTGCTATATTCTGCTTTACCCACTTTAACGCTTCAATCTGATCAAGCAACCCAAGATTTGCTGGTGTACTCTCTTTACTGCCTAAATATCCTAACAATCCTAATCGATACGTTACGGTAACCACTATGACGCGTTGTTCCCGCACTAAAACTGCTGGATCATATATAGGATAATCTCCTGCTCCCGTAACATAAGATCCTCCATGTATCCACACCATTACCGGAAGATTATCCGAAAAGCTAGTATCTTTGGGTGTAGTTACAGAAAGATATTGACAATGTTCATCTACTTTCATTTCTCTAGATTCTTGATTGATAAGGTAATCGGTCAATTCATCTTTTGGTTGTGGAGAAGCAGGGGACCATTTCGTTGCTTCTACTATTTTATCTGTATTTGCTGGTTCAGCAGTTGGCGCTTCAAATCTAGGAGCTGTAGCATATTTAATACCAGTAGCTCTTAAGACCCTTTTTTCTCATCGTTCCATCCACGAATAGTCCCCATAGAACAATTCCATGTTGGATTAAGATTAGTATCATTCATTTTTTTATACTCCTATTTAACTTTACTTGTTCTTCACTATTTCTATTTTAACGGTATTAGAGAATTTAGTAAAACACCAGGCAATCTACTTGAACGATAAACAGCTGCTTATTGAATCAATAAAAACATATTTAAATTTTCCATTAAAAAAAACTATCCAATGCAATTTGAGATGCATCGGATAGTTTACATAAGTATTTAGTTAAGTTAAGTTAAGTTAAGTTAAGTCTTCATTTCATTACGCTAATTACTAGACCTAAAATTGCTTATATTCATCTACTCTATAAGTAATCTTTAAGGCTTTTTTCAACAAATATCTCAAATGCTTTTGAATGAATCTACAAATCCAGCTAACTTAGATCAACGATTGGTAGCTGTCATCTTAATAATTTTTGTATGGACTCATTGTTTTATAATCGTGAATCTACGCTCAAACAGTTTATTATGTTATCCTCTTTTGTTCTATCTTAATAGAGATTAATTTTCGAAATAGTCACTTATTTCTTTTAAATACTGTTCGCGTGATTCTGGTAGATGAACGGTCTGGCAGTGAATCCAAGAAACATTTTTAATGCCTACCATATCTAAAGTTCCATTGATCAAAGTACTCTGGATTGGATCTCCAACAAATGCAAGGTTTTCTTTAGAAATGTTAGCAGTTGTCAATACTAACCCTTCATTGATATTCAATAGTCCAGTTAATTTATGATCTATTTCATCATAAGCTTGGCCTTTGAGTAACACTTTATCCAAAAAGCCTTTTAGCATACCTGGGGTGTTGAACCACCAAATAGGAAAAATAAATATAATTTTTTCTGCTGCTTTCAAGCGTTCGATATAGTCAGCAGCCAATGGATCGGCATATTCTCCACGACTGAATAAACGCAAGTCCTCCTGTGTGTATGCAGGATTAAATCCATCCGCATGCAAGTCGATCACATCAACAACATCGCCCTTTTTTTCTAGATGATTGACTGTTGTTTCTAAAATATGATGATTAAAACTTTCATTCCAAACATGTGTATAAACAATTACTGCTTTCATAACCGTCTCCTTAATTTTTAATGCAAGGAACTTTCCTGTTCCTAAGTTGAATCCATTCCGTTTTTTGCTTTATCTCGTTTGACTATTGTACTTTTTTAATAAGAATAACGTAACAATTCATTACATCGATAACTTGTCATAAACAGTATATGTAATTAGAAGAATTTCAAACTGTACTTAACTAAATACTCTTTTATAGTCTGAGATAGTTTTCATTGTACTTTTAATATTATCGTGAAGATTTAAACTTGTCAACGCATGAAAAATAACTTACTCCCCCCTAGTATACTTATTTATCTATAGCAAAATTGCCTATCAGACTCGTATTTAGAATAATTGTTTTAAAAGTAGATTTATTTGATTGTGCCTCCTAATTAAGTTACCGCCTAATAGCTATT
>NZ_FOSJ01000059.1 GCF_900114235.1 Marinilactibacillus piezotolerans
CCATTTTTATAGATAGAGAAGTCCTTGTTTGGTTCCTGACATTTCTTACATTCCGTAGGAATATAAGTCAATGTACAGTCTATAAATTTACATTTCTTTTGTTTGTGTATCCCATAAGACACGCAGTTATCTTCGAAAATCATGTTTTTGTCTTGAATATCTAGTACATTTTGCATATCATTTGATGTAGGCAAGTGAGTTCCTCCTATGGATATTTGGTTTCGTCGACTATTATTCTACAGGAGAACTCACTTGTTTTCTATTTTCTGAGACAAAAAAAGACGCCAGTGATTTCTCACCAACGTCATATATTATAGAACCCAAAAAAGCCGCAACCTTTGATTACAGGATCAAGGAAGCAGCTTTTTTGTGTAGGCGCATGTATTCATTTTTCAGTCTGCAGGTCTTACGCAAACATCTTCTTCGCCGCACGAGCCAACGTTTTCAAATCTTTGTCATAGCGTGGTGTAGGTACCAACCGTGACATTGGTATGCCGGCAAAGTGGAATGCCGCAATTTCCCCAGAACGGACAGCACTTTGTTCTGTGAAAATCATTTGATAGGGTTGTTCGACGAATTCTCCAGTGAAAGCCAGATTGGTGGAATGAGCTGGAATCACTTTTGGCCGATCACTTTTGGCACGATTGTTGAACAATGCAGAGGCATACGGCATATACACAGGAATATTGTTGATGACACTATCCATGATCAATGCTTCTTTGTCTCGAATATTGCCCGGTCCGGGATCGACTTTAGACAACTGGCCAATCAATTCTTGCACCATTTCTTTCCCAGTCATTTCGATATAGGGTTTAGTCACAAATTCTCCTACTCGACGCGGATATAAGAAGTACCCCCAAATGACGGTTTCATTCGGTTTTTGACTGGTGAAGTGTGGTTGGTGATGGACCACGATCGACATATTGACATCTTTTTGATGTAAAGGCGAAATCGGCGTTGTGGAAATAAATGAATTCAAGGCATTTCCTGGTTCTTGTGTAGTGATACGTGTGATTTCATTCAGTAATAGATGGTCTTTGGTCGTCAAAGTAAAGCTGACCCACTCGCTCGCATCACGATCCGCGAAAAATTTATCCGGGGTACCCAGATTATAAAACTGCTCAGCCGCTTTCTTCCAAAGACTAGAGGCTGCACCGTAATCCATATTTTCTGCAGCTGGTGTATCAAAATCACCTAATGTCGCTGAATCAGTGATTGACCCATTGGTAAAGATAACAGCTGTATCATCATCAACTGCAACATACTCTTCTTGATTGGTCGTCACATTCAACATATGCAACCCAGTCACAGTGATTTTATCTTGCATCGTGGTGTCTTTGAACGACCAATCTGTGACTAACCGATCGAGGACGATGTGGCACCCTTGTTCTTTCAAGTAATTGATCAAAGGCAGCATAATGCTTTCATATTGATTGTAGCGTGTCCGATTGACCCCAACTAAATGCTCGATTTGTGTAAATTCGTAAATCATTTGGTGCATATAGCGCCGTAATTCTTGCGCGGAACTCCGGGTCCGAAAGGCAAACGTTGTTTCCCACATGTACCAAAAATTGGATTCAAAAAAGGCTGGATCTTCTTTGAAGTATTCGGCAATGGTGACATTGTCTAATTTTTCTTCATCACTGTCAGACATCATGATCATTTGTGTCAGCAACATACGGCTTTTATTGTTCAAACCTAAATGACCGCCATCAATGATCCCCTTGCCGCCTTCCAATAGTCTGGCTTTATCAAATGTCCGATGTTTCGCATCAAAATCGCGGGTATCTTCTGCAGCGGTCATGTTTGGTTCCGTCGCAGAAGGAATCCGATCCAACAGATCCATCAAGTCCACGTAGGTTCGATAGTTTAACATTCGGCCGCCTCGCGCCACATACCCTTTTTGATTCTCCATAGGATGATTCTTGTTCCAGTATTCATCTGTGACATCCCCAGTAGGTGCCCCATCATTTGATCCATGATCGTCGAGAGAGTAAAACGTGATTTGGTCGCCTTGCCATTTGCCTTCTTGAATCAGGTAAACTGCGGCTGCCATATTGGATAATCCTGCACCGATCATGATTGCTTTTTTCTTTTGCATTGCGCTTCCTCCTATTTATACATCTTGCTCAACTTCCAGTTAATTCAATGTTGAATCATATTCATCGTATAACCAAGCATCATCTTCAAAGAAACCTGTCTTCTTCGCTAGATATCCTGCACCAGCTGCAGCGATGCCTAAACCGATACTTAATAAGATCATTTTTTTCTTCATGTGATTTCGCTCCTTCGTGATTATTCTATGTCTTATTCAACTTACGGGTTCATTGTAGTCCTTAGGAGGAAATAGTTCAAATGATAACCTATGTGATTTTAGGTTCTGTTGCAAAGTTCCCCATAACACCTGATTTATTGTAAAATGTAATAAAAAAGAATGCGAGGACAACAGATGAATCATTTTAAGGGCAAACAATTCCAAAAAGACGTGATTATTATCTCTGTTGGGTATTATCTTCGCTATAATTTGAGTTATCGTGATGTTCAAGAGATGTTATATGATCGTGGCATTAACGAGTCTCACACAACAATTTACCGTTGGGTTCAAGAATATGGTAAGCTGATCTATCAAATCTGGAAAAAGAAAAATAGACAGTCCTTTTATTCGTGGAAAATGGACGAAACTTATATTAAAATTAAAGGGAAGTGGCATTATCTCTATCGTGCAATCGACTCAGAAGGCATGACACTGGATATTTGGCTAAGACGAAAGAGAAATACTCAGTCTGCTTATGCTTTCTTTAAACGACTATACAAGCAGTTTGGGGAACCGAAAGTTATCGTGACAGATAAAGCACCATCAATTGCTAGTGCTTTTAGGAAGTTACAAAAGCAGGGGCTATACAGCGAAACTGAGCACCGGACAGTCAAGTATCTCAATAACTTAATTGAGCAAGATCATAGACCTGTTAAACGTCGAAATAAACTTTATCAAAGTCTTCGTACTGCATCAACTACGATTAAGGGCATAGAAGCATTGAGAGGCATATACAAAAAGAACCGAAGAAATGGAACGCTCTTCGGCTTTTCGGTATCTACTGAAATTAAAGTTTTGATGGGTATACCAGCATAGTCAAAGTATCAGAATGGGACTTTTGTACTCAGTATTGAAACTTTGCAACAGAACCTGAAATTGCTTAAATTCATGTATGCATATCCCATTTCAATCAAGCTTTCAGATTGCTGGTAGGGGGTGTCACAATAATTTACAGATTAAAGTGATCTTCAATGTAACTCCTTAAATAATTATTATACATCGAACCCCAAATTGGAGTACCTTCGTAATAATATAATTTACTGCGACTTATATCATAAATAATCGGAGTTTCAAATAAAGAAAAATGTTTTTTAGGTCTAGAAGTAACAAATTCTATTGCTTCATCTGTCACAAAATCTGATACCAATACATTAAAAGAAACTACTCCATTTTGGAGACCACGTGGTAAACCTTTGTGTTTTTTTGAAGCATATTTTGTACAAACAGATGAATAATTTTCAATAGTACCTATATCAACTTTATCAATATAATGAATAAATGAAAATATCTTTAGTTTTGTTGCTACCCATTGAATTTTAAATTTTTCTTCGTAGGATACTCTTACTAGAGATTCGCCAATTTTAATTTCTTCCATATTAGAAAATCGCTCTGAAATGCTATTTAAATAGTCATTATAATCCATTTTACATCCTCCTAGTTTATATCTTTTTCAGCGCCAATATACTTAAATTTACTATATAGTAAATTTAATTTTTTTAAACCCCTGATAAAGTATACTTAAAAAAAGAGTAATACATGAAATTAGATAAAGTCATGTATGTAGAACCTTGTTAAACCAAGGTTCTTTTTTTGTTATTATAATTTAATCTTGCTGTTTGGTACGTAGGTAATAAAGATAAATATATGGTATAAGAACAACAATAAATAATACTCCTCCTACGATTAATCCGTTTATTGAATCAGATTTACTAGAAAACGACACAAAAATTCCAACTGCAATAGAGATAAGTGCAATAATAATAGTGGAGATACCGAGGCTTTTTTTAGGAGTTCTCTTAGGAGTTTCATGAGATACACTAATATCCATAGAGAAGAATAAACCGGCAGTAGTTGAAACAATAAAAATAAACCATAAGGGGCTTTCGAATACTGCTTCTGATCCTCTAGTAATCCAGTCATAGCCTAAGATGCCTAAGATACCTAAAGTTTGAATAGTATATGCACCTCTGATACTCTTTAAATTCTTTAATATTAAACGCTCATCTGTAATTTTTTTCATTTTATATTAGTCCCTTTCTTTCCAGAATAGTTCATCTAGTGTTTTATTGACGGCATAACATATTTTAAGACATAAATTTAAAGAGGGATTGTATTTACCTTTTTCAATTAAACTAATGGTTTGACGAGTGACATTTACTTTTTCAGCCAATTGTTGTTGTGTTAAATTTACCTGCACACGTGCAATTTTCACTCTATTATCCACAGATATAATGGACCTCCTTTGCTGTATCTTATAAAATATAGTAACATATATAAAACAATATTCAATATATATATTACAAAAACATAACAAAACGCTAAATAAGTGTAAAGATATCTTTACACTTATTTAGCGTTTTGTTATTATATATGTAAAGACATCTTTACTCTAATTGGGAGGTTTGATTAATGAAGGTGATTAATTATATACGAGAAATCCGAAAGGAAAAGGGAATAACTCAAATAAAAATGGCTGAAGATCTGCAAGTTACGCGTCAGACAATAAACGCAATTGAAAAAAATAAGTATAATCCTAGTCTAGAGTTAGCGTTAAAATTGATAGCCTATTTTGATTTACCAATCGACGATATATTTATTTTAGAGGAGGACAATAAATGAATACAAAAGATAAAAAAACAAGCAATAAACGATTAGCAAAATGGGGACCATACTTTATTATTAGCTGTACACTTATAGGTGCCATTTTGGGTTCGTTCCTTGTTTACTATTTTAAAGGCGAGTTTCCATATGAAGTTCTTACTGGTGGAATAGTAGCAACTCTCTTTTTGACAGTCATTGAAGTAATAAAGCAAAAGAAAAAGAAAAATAATGTCCCTGAAGCAGACGAACGTGTTATTAAAAACATTTCTCGTTTTTTTGCATATGCGTCACATATTTTTTTAGGTATTTTATTTATATCCCTAGGTGTTTTTACACTTTTAGATAAAGAGTCTATTTCAATCTTTTATTTATGGATTCTTTTCTTCTCTTATATCTGGATTTCAGGAATAGGAGCACTCATTATTAAAAGAAAGTAGTCGAGTTTAAAATAATAATTAATTTTCATTGATACATGAAATTGTATAAAATCGTGTATCCAGAATCCTATATCTATAGGGTTCTTTTTTTATACCGGTGTCCAATACACGATTTCGTGGTATAATGAATGAAATCATGTATCATTTTTGTGAGAGGAGAGACCATTTCAATGAGTTATAATGTACAACCATTACGAACGCAGCAAGAAATCACCGACTTTTTATTCTGTTTACGACGCAATCAGCACGCCGAACGGGATGTTTTCCTGTTTTTGATCGGCATTAACAGCGGATTACGCATGTCCGATATCGTTAAATTGAAAAAACAAGACCTTTTAACCGTAAAAAACCCCCGTATTGTGGAACAAAAGACGGGGAAAACACGTATATTGTATTTGGGTAGTCTTCAGGATCTGATTCAGGACTATACTAAAACTCTGGATCTGGATGATTATCTCTTCCCCAGCAGCAAAGGCGGGCACCTAAAAGTTAATACGGTCTACCAGATGTTTCAAAAAGTCGCTGCTTTACTAGGAAGAGACGATATAGGAACGCACACACTGCGTAAAACCTTCGGCTACCACTATTACAAGAAAACAAAAGATGTGGCAACGCTCATGGAAATATTCGGTCATAGCAGTGAGAAAATCACCAAGCGCTATATTGGGATCAATGAAGATGAGATCAGCGAGACCTTATTGAACTTCAGACTAGGTTTTTAGTATTTATAGTTCAGTTTAATAATAAGCTTATGAGTGACATAATTATAATTTTTATAAAACGACCAATAGTATTAACCATATAATGAACATTTTTACCTATGTACCATAAATGTGTGTTAATTATACGTAGCTAAAAAGATATTTTTTGACACAGTAAATCCT
Organism: Marinilactibacillus piezotolerans; assembly: GCF_900114235.1. Classification (GTDB taxonomy): domain Bacteria; phylum Bacillota; class Bacilli; order Lactobacillales; family Carnobacteriaceae_A; genus Marinilactibacillus; species Marinilactibacillus piezotolerans. Next base: position 6,237 of record NZ_FOSJ01000059.1, read on the forward strand.
CTTGTTTTAATTGTTATAAGAGGATTTATATTTTTATCGAAAACGACCGATTTTGATACAGAAGCTTTCAATCTCTTTATTTGAAAGGAAGTAACTTATGAATAATGATATTAATAATATGTTAATCACTAGTTTTTCAGAAACGTTCGTTCGTTTATGCCAGTATAATTTCTGACCGCTTTTTTCATAAAAAAGTGGTCCTTTTTTCGTCTCAAAAGCACTCTCTTTATCTAAGGCTCTTTACCATCCGTTTATGATACACTCCACTGGAAAAAACAAAAAAGGATTATGTAGAAAAGTTGAGCGAATTGCTCAGCTTTTTTTAATGAACGAAAGTTACTGCTTCCAATAAGTAACTAAAAAAATAAGGAATTCTTAATTCATTTCGTCTCCTCAGGCAAGGAATAAACAATGAAGCGATCGCAAAAGTTTTATCTCTCAGGTGTTAATCCAAGATTAGGAAATTATTGATAGATGATTAAACTTGATTCCCATCAATTTCTCTTTCGAGAATTAACTATATGATACATATAGAACACAACGACAAGAAATGAATCTTGCTATAAATGTGATGCTAAACATCAAACCATTTGACTTCATATCTTGCACTCGGAAAATCCAATATGCCCTTGAAGAACAAATAGGTATCTATTTTACACAAGTATTAGCAAAGGTTGGGGAAGTACGTGTAAAGTACAATCCCGACTATATACAGTTGTCGGCCACCCTGTTCAGTATGTGACCCAATTGAACCCAGTTGAGCAAAGTAAAAAATAAAAAAGCAAACTTGATGATAATCAAGTTTAAATCATTGACTGTACCTTATATTAAAAATAACAAAAATACTTGGAGGAAAAAAACATGCAACGATATATATTAAGTAAGAAAAATCAAATTACATTGATCAGTGGAATTCTAATTGCAGTCGGATTTTTCAGTCACTTCGCTTTAGGAAATGCATTTCTTGCTGAGTGGTCGTTGATTATCGCCTCGATCTTTGGGGTCGCTCCAATCGCCATTCAAGCGTATCAAGCGTTGAAAGTTAAAGTTGTCAGTATTGATGTCTTAGTCACGATTGCCGTTATCGGAGCGTTCTTGATTCAAAACTATGAGGAATCGGCTATCGTTACGTTCTTGTTCTTGTTCGGACATTATTTGGAACAGCGTACATTGAACCAGACACGTTCAGCAATCAAAGAATTAACCGACATGGCACCAGAAAGTGCCTTGGTCCAAACAGAAGACGGAGAATTTGAAGAAGTGGATGTAGATGATGTAGATGAAGGAGATGTTCTGCTTGTCAAAACTGGTGCGAAAGTTCCAGTAGATGGAACCGTTCTGACAGGCGAAGGGTATATCAACGAAGCCAGTATCACAGGAGAATCCGTTCCTGTCACAAAAACAGAAGGCAGAGAAGTCTTTGCCGGTACGATATTGGAAAATGGCACCATTCAGATTCGGGCAGACAAAGTCGGAGAAGACACCACATTCGGTAAAATCGTTGAACTTGTGGAAGAAGCGCAAGATGCTAAATCAGAAGCAGAGCGCTTTATTGACCGCTTTTCTAAATGGTATACCCCAACTGTTTTGGTTCTGGCATTCATTGTCTGGGCAATGACCCAAAACGTTGAATTGGCGATTACGATCTTAGTCCTAGGCTGTCCAGGTGCATTGGTTATCGGAGTTCCTGTATCAAACGTTGCCGGTATCGGAAACGGTGCACGCAACGGCGTTCTCTTGAAAGGGAGCGAAGTAATCAACGACTTCAGCAGCGTCGACACCATCGTATTCGACAAAACAGGGACATTAACAGTCGGAAACCCTGAAGTGGCGGAAAAAGAAGTGTATGGAGACAATAGTGAAGAAGCTCTAAGCTATTTAGCCAGTGTGGAACAGGAATCTGATCACCCCTTGGCAAAAGCCGTATTGGCAAATATTGGTCCTGTAGACACGACACCAGTAGATGAGACCGATGTTGTTAAAGGTGGCGGAATTGTCGCACAAGTAAATGGTCATAGAGTCGCAGTCGGAAACGTCGCTTTAATGGAAAAAGAACAAGTCACTTTAAACAAAAAAGCACAAAAAGACGTCCAAAGGTTCGAGAAAAACGGCAACTCCCTGGTTCTGACGGCGGTCGATGGTGAATTAAAAGTTCTGATGGGTATCCGCGACCAAGTCCGTCCAGGTGTGAAACAGGATCTTCAAAACTTGAAAGAGTTGGGTGTGAAAAACCTCGTCGTCCTTTCTGGTGACAACCAAGGAACCGTTGACTTGGTTGCGAAAGAACTCGGTTTGACGGAAGCACATGGACACATGTTGCCGGAAGACAAGTCCGCACACATTGAAAAATTGCAAAAAGAGGGGCAGATCGTTGCTTTCGTCGGTGATGGCGTCAATGACAGCCCGTCCTTGGCATTAGCAGATATCGGGATTGCAATGGGCAGCGGAACAGATGTGGCGATCGAAACATCTGACGTTGTGTTGATGAACTCCGACTTCAGCCGCTTACCACATGCATTAGGGCTGACGAAATCAACTGCAAGCAATATGAAACAAAATATTATCATTGCAGTTGGGGTTGTTTTGATCTTGTTGGCCAGCCTCTTGTTCAGTGAATGGATGAATATGTCAATCGGAATGTTGGTTCACGAAGCCAGTATCTTGGTGGTCATCTTCAACGGTATGAGATTGTTGAAGTATCGCTTAAGAGGTGACAGATATAATGTGAAAACGGGTGTAGAAGAAATCGAAACAGCTGAATAAGAATGAATGACGAAGGAGAATGTAAAATGGACAAATATACTGAAATACACGAAAAACTAGATTTTTTACTCGAAGACCATGGAGTTAAGTTTGATGACAGCCGTTTGGATAAACAGACCCTTCATTCCCTCCATGTAAAAGCAGACAAGCTATTGAAAGCCCACAAGTGTACCATTCCTGAAGGAGATGAGTCTGTGGGAGCTTTGCAGCCAAAATTGAATAGGTTGATTTCAGGGCATGGAAAAACGTTTGATGCGTCCGACTTAGATCCAGAGAGTTTAAATACCGTAGTTGAGAAATTGACTGTTTTAGTAGGTGCTCATGGCGAGCATAGCTAAAACTAACAAAATCTTATTGCCTTTTTATTGAACTGCAAAAGAAGTTGAATTAGTTGATTTCTAATAATTATTAGTAAGGGAATACCCTTGGTACTTTAAATACCGAGAACAAAATCTTATAGAACAATTCGTTAAAGGAGAGATGGAGTATGTCTAAAGCAGTAATTACATTAGAAACCTTGTCCTGCCCATCCTGCTTGAAAAAAATTGAGAGTGCTGTTAAGGGACTCATTGGTATTGATCAGAACAGCGTAAGAGGGGTGTTCAACGTAAGCAAAATCAGAATTGATTTTGACGAAAAGACGTTGGCAATTGAAGACATTGAAAAAGTGATTAAAGATTTGGGTTATCCAGTCATCAAATCAAAAGTGAAAGCAGCTTAACCAAACATAAGAAGCTGGCTCAAATAACCAGACTTGGATACGGAGTTCAACCAGCTACGCGAACTAACCAATTATTACACCATTCCTAGAGATGTTTGTGGCACATATGCGGCTGTTTACAATATGCTATCCGAAGCAGATTAAGCATATCGAGCTTAAATTACCGCTTACAGATAGTAAACGTTTCTCTCCATCCTTTTTTGAACCAGAAAGAACCTCCATTCTTTCTGGTTTTTCTTTTTGTTTTTTTTCAAAAAGTGAAAAAGATTCCCAAAATTGATTGTCGTCAATTTTAATAACCGAAATCTCTCTTATACTAAACTTGTAAGATAATAACAAAGAAATGAAAGAATCAAAAGTAAAAGCAAATGAATGAGTTCAAAAGGAGGAGAACCATGCAGGAAAAAGTTCAATCATTCAATGAATTTGCAATCAATTATTTCTCAACACTTCGTCTATTCACGACTGCGATCTCTCCTGCTCACGGGAAAGATTATCCAGAAATACTGAAAGTTCAGACTCTGTTTGAAACGATGAAGACAAAGACAGAAGAATCCGGCTCAAATAAACCGAACTTAGAAACAGAGTTTACTCAATTACGCGAAGTAACCCATAATTATACCGTTCCTAAAAATGCGTGCATGCCGCACGCTGCGGTATACAAACTTTTAGCCGAAGCAGAGGAAGCATACCAAATTTAATTTAGTTTTTTATAAAAAAAGCAAATAGATTCTCTAAACTTGATGGTCATCAAGTTCAACGATTCAAATGTACCGTATACTTTAAATGTAAGATAAACAAAGGGAATAACAACATAAAACTAATTTTAAAAAGGAGAAATAAACTATGTCTAAAGCAACCATTAAACTAGAAACCCTATCTTGTCCTTCCTGCTTACAAAAAATTGAAAGTGCCGTAAAAGGACTGGATGGAATCGACAAAAACAGTGTGAAAGTCTTGTTCAACTCGAGTAAGGTAAAAACCAACTTTGAGGAAGATAAAATAGCAATTGAAGAGATCGAAAAAGCGATTGAAGACTTAGGCTATCCAATTATCAAATCAAAAGTAAATGCAGCATGAGTCACGTTTGAAAATGAAAACTACTTCCAACAGTCTGTTTATTAAAATTGGTAACAAATAATTAAAAATATTAGGAAAAATATTAGGAGGAATAGATGTATGGCACAAGACAAAACACCACAAGAAAGACTGCAAGAAGAGCAAGAGCATAAAGAACACGTACACCATACAAAAATCAACGCAGCAGCCATTGCGGATCATATTTTAGGAAATATCCACACACTCCATGTAAAACTACACCAGTATCACTGGTATGTAAAAGGTCCTCATTTCTTTAGTCTGCATGACAAACTGGAAGAACTGTACAACGCAAACGAAGAATGGTTTGACACTATCACTGAACGGTTGTTGGCATCAGGACACAAACCAGCTTCCACAACCGCCGAATTTAAAAAATACACCATGCTTTCGGAAGACCCGGCTGACAAGTATTTGAAAGCAGAAGAAATGGTTGAAAATGTCGTGGAAGATTTCAGAAGCACCCGTGAGTTTACAATCCGGGCCATTCGCTTGGCTCAAGAAGAAGGCGATGATGCGTTGGAAGATACATTGATTGCTTTCAAAGATCATTTAGATGAAAGTATCTGGATGTTGCAAGCCTTCTTAGGCAAAGAAGCATTGGAAGATGACGACGCCTATGAAGATGAGGATGAAGACTAAAAAAGTAATTATTTCAGCACCAACTAAAGATGAAGAAACGAAAGTCGTTGTCTTTGGTGTCAACCAAGAAATTTTGAGTCCAAGTGACAAAATTATTTCTGCCGCTTCCTGTACGACAAATGGTTTAGCCTTAATGACAAAAATATTAGTGGACGAGTTTGGGATTCAACGAGGCCTGATGTCAGGATCGCGTGCCTATACAGCGACACAAAACATGCAAGATGCTCCCGGGGGACGTAAAAGTCGCGCAGGTGCTCAAAATGTTAATCCTGTTACGACTGGCGCTGCCAACGCATTAGGAAAAGTCATTCCAGAGGTTAAAGGGATCATTACGGGTACCACCACACGGGTTCCTGTCATTACTGCGGGCTTTGTAGAACTGTTCTCGGTGTTGGATAGAGAGGTAACCGTTGATCAGATTAACGAAGTGATGAAGGCAGCCGCGAATGATTCATATGGGTACACTGAGGATGAAATTGTTTCCTCCGATGTCGTGGGGGTTACACATGGATCCGTTTTTGATGCAACGTTAACAGAAGTATTAGATGCAAATGGG
>NZ_FOSJ01000038.1 GCF_900114235.1 Marinilactibacillus piezotolerans
TGCTCGTTGGAAGACATCACTAACTGAACTACGTCCTACTTTCTGTGTTTTAGCAATCATGTTTCGAGAAAAACCTTGATCTCGATACTGCATCACTAACTTCACTGGAATCTTTCTGGCCATAAAAATAGCCTCCTTCATGTATTTTTTAGAAGTTTTACCTTCTAAAATTACTATACATAAAAGAGACTAGTAAGTGGACTTGATGTGCGAATTGATTGCCTTGAAGTGCAAATTCGAGCAGATAACAGAGGAGGACTTGATTCGTGAATTGGTGGACTCGGATTGGATATTGATGGACCTGTGAGCGCGAAATAATCAGCAAGTTTAATGAATTAGAAGAAAAAGGCTATATTAAGCAAGTCACACACAAAAAAATTCGAATACAAGATGTTGATGGTTTACTATTAGTTTGAAAGTGTATAAGTTTTAAATTCAGCAATAAAGAAATAATTGCAGAACAATCTAGAGACCTTTTTTATTTATTTTATAACGAAAAAAGGTCTATTTTGAATATCTTTATCATGTTTTATTCAGTGAATGGTTAGGTGATCAATTATAGGTTTCTATGATAAAAATCACATTGAGTCAGAACAAACAGCTTTTTTTATTTTAGTTAGCCTATTAGTTTAGTTGATAACTAAAATTAAATGATACTATCAAAATTAAATAATTTAATTTTCCCATAGGCTATTTCCTTTATAATATTTTCCTTTTCTAAGCGAGCCAACTCCCGACTTAACGATTCAGAGGTAGTACCTAAATAGGAAGCGAGGTCTTTTTTAGCCATATTTAATTCAACGATTGGTTCTTCTTCAGTAGAATCAACGAGACTAATTAAAAAATGTAACAATCTATCTTTTACCGTTTCAGTAGTAGCCCATGCCGTTTGCTGCTCAGAAGTTCCCAACCTTTGAGCAAAGACTGAAAGCATTTCTATAGATATTAAAGGATATTGAATTAGTAATGCTCGAAAATCTGAATGTTTTATAGCGCAAATACAACAGTCTGTCAACGCTTCCGTAAAAGCCTCATAAGTCCCCTTTTTAAATAGTGCTAATTCTCCAGTGAATTCTCCTTGGTTTACAATACGTATCAATTGCTCTTTTCCAGTATCAGCTAGTCGATACACACGTAATCTTCCGCTATTCAATACATACAAAGAGTCAGCAGTTTGCCCGGGACTGTAGATAGTTTCGCCACGAGCGTAATGTTTATATTGAATCAATGAATGTAACTGTCCTTTTTGCTGTATTGTTAATGACTGAAATAATGGAACAGCATCAATACAATAATGTTCCATGCTTTCACATGAGGATAAATGATAATCAGATTTTATAAAGTTATTTCTCATTCTGAAATCTCCTTCTTATGAATCATTACTTATATGGGTTTTTCCTAGTTTAACAGGTTTTTATTATATAGAAAAGAAGTATAAATTTTATATACTTGATTTAAATCAAGTACATAAAATTTATTTTTATGTATAGTTACCTTGTTAATTACAAAATTGATTTGTGCATAAACGAACAAAGGAGTGTAAAAAGTGAGTATAGAACTAACACAACCACAGGTAATGTTACATCAAATGGTCACAGATTTTGCAGACAAGAAAGTGAAACCGATTGATATGCTAATAGACAAAGAAAGAGATTTTCCAGAAGAATTATGGAAAGATATAGTAAATACAGGCTTTCTAGGATTGTCTTTACCAGAAGAGTATGGGGGAGCCGGATTCGATGCTATCGCAAGCTCTCAGACTATTTATGATCTTGCTGTACGTAACGCAAGTATTGCCTTTACTTTAGAAGGTCATTATAAAACGGTTGATCAGGTATTGAAATATGCAACACCGGAATTGAAAGAAAAATATCTACCTCAAGCAACTCACCGTATCTTCGGGTTCTCTTCTACGGAACCTCAAGGTGGATCGAATGTAATGGGGCATACAGCTAATGCGGTCAAAGAGGGAGATAAATGGGTTTTAAATGGTAATAAGACAATGATTACTAATGGAGGATTAGCCGAAGTATATTGTGTATTGCTCAAAACTTCACCCAATGAACTATCTTGTTTTCTGGTTGATGAAGATATGCCCGGGTTTAAACATGGAAAGCGAGAAGAGTTTATTGGAATGAATGGCACTCCAGTAGGAGAGATATTCTTGGAAAATGTCATGGTTAGTGAAGATCACCTACTTGGAAAAATTGGACAAGGAGTAGAAATAGGAGATAATGCCCACTATGATGCACGTATTTTAATGGGAGCAATAGCAGCTGGAATTACAGAACATGCTCTAACTATAGCAGTTAATTATGCTAAACAACGTGAGGCAATAGATACTCCTATTATTCAATTACATTCTATTCAGACGAAAATTACTGAAATAGCTATTGCAAAAGAGAATGTGCAACTATTATATCAAGAAGCTGCTAAGCTAAAAGTAGCAGGGAAATCTTATGCTAAAGTAGCGACTATGGCAAAATCTTATGGAGGACGGGCTTCAGTTACTGCAGCAGATCATGCTTTACAAGTGTTAGGCGGATATGGTTACAGCCGTGAATATCCTGTAGAACATTTGATTCGTGATGCTCGTGCTTTGCAGATTGCTGAAGGATCGTTAGAAAAAATGATGATTGAAATATCTAAAGAAGTTGTTAATGAGAGAGAGGAGTAAGCTTGATGAGCTTAAAGATTGTAGTATGTATTAAACAGGTACCTGTTTCTAATAATTTAAAGATAGATCCGATTACAAAGAACTTAATACGTTCTGGTGAACAAGGAATAATGAATCCATATGACAAAAATGCTATTGAAGCAGCTTTGCGTTTGAAAGATGAATGGGGCGGAGAAATTATTTTATTGTCTATGGGACCTCAAGATTTTGAGATAACATTGCGAGAAGGGTTGGCTATGGGCTGCGATGGTGCCGTACTTTTAAGTTCGCGACAATTTGGAGGAGCAGATACCTTAGCCACAGGATATGTTTTATCGCAAGCAATCAAAAAAATTGGAAATGTAGATTTAGTATTATTTGGACGGCAGTCTGTGGATGCTGATACTAGTCAGGTAGGACCGATTGTATCGGAATTTTTAAATTGGCCACAAGTGACATTTGTTAGTGAACTGCATAGTCATAGTGGAAAAACCATAACAGCAACGAGGCTGTTAGAAAACATGCAGCAAAAAATTGAATTTCAATTACCTGCTGTGATAACTGTACGAAGAGAAATGAATGAACCACGTTATCCAACGCCCCGTAATATCCAACAAAGCTATAAGAAAGATATCCAAGTATGGGATGAGAATAACTTATCTGTTGATCCAGATAGAATTGGTGTAAAAGGATCGCCTACAATTGTCCGCAGTGTCTGGGCACCTGAAAAAGAAGCGAAATCCACAAAATATCTTAACGGTTCAGCTGATGAAGCAATACGTGAATTATTAATAGAATTAAATGCAAATAATTTACTCTAAGAAAGGTAGATGAAAATGACAGATCAGGAAATTTGGATATATGCAGAAAAACATGTAGGTATTATTCAACCTGTTACTTATCAATTAATTACAAAAGCAAAAGAAATTGCAGATGATAAAAAAGTGGTTGTTATATTATTTGAAGCTACTGATAAGAATTTAGAAAATAATATAATGGAGTATGGACCAGATGAAATTATCGTAGTAAAAGATGATCGGTTGAAAGACGCAACGGATTCTGAAATAGCTAACTTAATGGCAGAACTAACCAAGCGTCGCCAGCCGAATAGTATTCTTTTTGGAGCAACAGTTGTTGGTCGCTCAATCGCACCACGTCTACAAGCGAAGTTAGGCACTGGATTGACTTCTGATTGTTTGAATTTAGCATTTGACGATGATTTTTTAATTCAAACAAAACCATCTTATGGAGATAACATCATGTGTGAAATTATCTGCCCTGACCACCGCCCACAAATGGCTTCTGTTAGACCAAATACATTTGCTGCTAAAAAAATCAGTAACACCACTACTATAGTAACAGAAGTGAATGATTTAATGTTTAAAGAAGCAGAACGCGTAAAAATTATAGAAGAGACACCTTTACTTTCTAAAAGCGATAGTATTGCCAATGCTGATCGAGTTATTGCATTAGGGCGAGGAGCATCTGATGACAAAGTTATTAGTTTAGCAGAAGAACTTGCTAGAAAACTAGGAGCAAAAATTGGAGTTACTCGGCCTTTGACAGACCATTCTAAATTCAGTGGAGAGGATCAAATCGGACAGTCAGGAAATACAGTTACACCTAAATTGTTGATAAACGTGGGGATTCACGGGGCAGTACAATATACAACGGGGATAGAAAAATCGGAGCTTATCATTTCGATAAATAAAGATCCCAAAGCACCTATCTTCAAATATTCAGATTTTAGTTATGTGGGAGATTCGAAAGATTTTCTTGAGGGATTTCTAAAAGTTATTCAGTAATTAGTCAGTATGGAACATAAAGTGAAAATTAAACAGGATAATAAACAATTAGAAAGAATGTTTATTATCCTGTTTTGCTTATTTAAAATTGATTCTTAATAAGCATGTTCAGACTTTAACTATCATCTAAAGATATTTATCTATGAGGTTTAAGATTAACTTTGAACTAATAAATCCTAAAATAAGGGGAACAATAATTGAAGCTGCTGATGGCCAGAATTCGTTTGATTCAGTGCTATTAAAATAATCATTAAATATCCATAAACCAATAAACATAAAAGCAATACTCAAACCAATCCCGATTACATAAAAAAGAACGGTGTGCAGAAATGAAGTAGAACCTGAACTTGATCCCTTTTCATCTTTGTTATTCATGCTGCCGACATCAAAATGTCCAAAGAGACCACTATTATCAGTGTTACTATTCAAGTCACGACCTACATTAACACGGGCATGCATAGAACTGCTAATATTGCTCTCTCTAGTATGTTTATTTTGTTTATCTCTGTCGCTCATATTTATCACTACCTTTTTTAGTTAGTATACACTATAAAAAGTTAAAATTGTAATAGGATATTTGATAATGGAAATAAATTGTTTACTTATGAGCAAACTATATTGATGGAGAGTATCAATAATGTCGTTTGGTAATTTATTTAAAGTAGTGTTGCTTTACTATTTCAGTGATCATATCTACATGAATGTATTTATGTAAAAAGTAGGCTCATGGGTAATGAGCTAAATTATTTTTTATTCAAAAACGAACAATATTATTTAAAAGATGATAAAAGTTCGACTAAAGCTTTTTATATCGCCTTTTTATTGTTAAAATACAGAAGAATAGTTTGTGAAAATTAATAATCATACAATAGGGGGCATTTTTTTGATAGTAGAAGTAGCGGTAATTATGGGAAGTACTTCAGATTGGGAGACAATGAAACATGCTTGCGATATATTAGATGAATTAACTATTGAATATGAAAAAAAGGTGGTATCAGCTCACCGGACACCGGAATTAATGTTTGAATTTGCAGAATCTGCTCGAGATAGAGGGATTAAAGTGATCATTGCTGGAGCAGGAGGGGCGGCACATTTACCAGGTATGGTTGCGGCTAAGACATCATTACCTGTAATTGGCGTGCCTGTTCAATCACAAGCATTGAATGGTTTGGATTCACTTTTATCTATTGTACAAATGCCTGGAGGAGTTCCAGTCGCTACAGTAGCCATTGGAAAATCCGGTGCAATAAATGCTGGTTTACTTGCAGCTCAAATACTTGGAACAACTGACTTAAGAGTTGCACAGCGTATTGAAGATAGAAGAAAAACGCTCAAACAAAAAGTACTGGAAAGTAGTGAAGAACTTGTCTAATTTTATCGAACCAGGAAGTACAATTGGTATTATTGGTGGTGGACAACTGGGAAGAATGATGGCATTTTCAGCAAAAGAACGTGGATACAAAATAGCCGTTTTAGATCCGGCGAAAAACTGTCCAACTGCCCAAGTTGCAGATCACCATATTGAGGCCGCATATGATGATGCAGAGGCACTGGATAAATTGGCGGAAATCAGTGATGTTTTGACTTATGAATTTGAAAATGTAGATGCAGGCACGATTGAAAAAGTGATCGATCAAGTTAGAGTACCTCAAGGGACAGATTTGCTATTAGTTACTCAAAATCGATTAAAAGAAAAAGAATTTTTAAAAAAATCAGGGATTCCAGTGGCTGCCTATGCTAAAATTAGTACTATAGAAGAATTAGATATTGCAATAAATGAATTCGGGTATCCATCTGTTTTAAAAACCATTCAAGGTGGCTATGATGGTAAAGGGCAATATGTCTTAAAAGCTAAAGCCGACCTATCTGAAGCTGCTTCTTTACTTGAGAATGGGATATGTATCTTAGAAAAATGGGTCGAATTTGAAAAAGAAGTATCTATTATGGTGACTAGAAATGACAGAGGCCATATCTCAACGTTTCCTGCTTCTGAGAACATTCATCGAAATAATATTTTACTTAAAAGTGTTATACCTGCAAGAGTTTCTGAAAAAGTCCAAAATGAAGCAAGAAGGATTGCTGAAGAAATTGCTGAAAAGCTGCAGTTGGTTGGTGTTTTGGGGATAGAGTTATTTGTAACGAAGAATGATCACCTCTATGCCAATGAACTGGCTCCAAGGCCGCATAATTCGGGGCACTACTCGATAGAAGCTTGTTCAAATTCGCAATTTGATATGCACATTCGTGCCATTTGCGGTTACAGTCTGCCTAAAGTAGAGCTTTTGAAGTCTGCGATCATGGTCAATATTTTAGGTGAGCATTTAAAAAAGGCACTTGAGTTGAATGAGTCCAAACCTTCTTGGCATGTACATGACTATGGAAAAATGGATGTGAAGATTGGTCGAAAGATGGGGCATGTTACTATTTTGACTGAGAATGTAGAGGAAACTTTAAAAGAAATCAATGAAACTAAAATCTGGTAAAAATCCTGTTATAGGAAATAGAGGAGTCATAAAATGATTGAACGTTATACAAGGCCGGAAATGAAAAAATTATGGTCAGAAGAAAATCGATATAATTCATGGCTAGAAGTAGAAATTTTAGCAGATGAAGCTTGGGCAGAATTGGGAGAAATCCCTAAAGAAGATGTTGAAAAAATACGAGAAAAAGCTTCCTTTGATATTGAACGTATATTAGAAATCGAAAAAGAGACAAAACATGATGTGGTTGCTTTTACACGTGCCGTATCAGAATCGCTGGGCGAAGAGAAAAAGTGGGTCCATTATGGATTAACCAGTACGGATGTCGTAGATACAGCTTATGGGTATCAATTAAAACAAGTAAATGATATTCTGCGTAAAGATCTGCAGAACTTGCTTGAAGTCATCGGTGAGAAAGCAAAAGAACATAAATATACCGTTACAATGGGGAGAACGCATGGCGTGCACGCAGAACCAACGACATTTGGGTTGAAGCTGGCCTTATGGTATTCAGAAATGAAACGCCATATTGAGCGCTTTGAACATGCTGCTAGAGGTGTGGAAGCAGGGAAAATGAGTGGAGCTGTTGGGACATTTGCTAACATTCCTACTTTTGTAGAAAAATATGTCTGTGAAAAACTGGGAACACGCCCGCAGGAAATTTCTACACAAGTCTTACCCCGAGATTTGCATGCTGAGTATGTAAGTTCTATTGCGTTAATAGCTACCAGTATAGAAAAATTTGCTACTGAAATCAGAGGACTGCAGAAATCGGAAACCAGAGAAGTAGAAGAAGGGTTCGCGAAAGGTCAAAAAGGCTCTTCGGCAATGCCGCATAAACGCAATCCGATTGGTTCTGAGAATATGGCCGGACTGGCTCGAGTGATTCGCGGACATATGGTCGCTGCTTATGAAAATGTCAGCTTATGGCATGAACGGGATATTTCTCACTCTTCTGCAGAGCGCATTATCCTACCGGACAGTACGACTTTATTGAATTACATGCTGAATCGATTTGCGAATATCGTCCGTAATTTGACGGTGTTCCCTGAAAATATGAAACGTAATATGGATGCGACGCTTGGCTTGATCTACAGTCAGCGCGTCTTATTGAAACTGATCGATAAAGGTCTGAGCCGTGAAGCTGCTTATGATCTGGTTCAGCCACAAACAGCGATTGCCTGGGATGAGCAGAAGGCTTTCCGCCCACTGATTGAAGAAAATGAAACCATCATGTCTTATCTCTCAGCAGATGACGTAGCGGATGCATTCGATTATCACTATCATTTGAGAAACGTCGATGAAATTTTTGAACGTGTCGGCTTAGCATAATTATAAAAGCATCACTTTGTATACGCTGCAAAGTGATGCTTTCATTTATTTTATCTATTTAAAGTCTTATGGTAATAAGTCAAGATAAAGAGATTAATAGCGAGGGCAGCTTTTCAGGAAAAAGAGTATGGCAAATAAACCTACTATATATAGGGAACTTCAGTTCCTTATAGAGAGGTGCCAAAAGATTTGCGACATTCATTTTTAAGAATGCTCTATCGACCTCCTTGGGGGCGTATAGAGTTGGTGGTCTCGTAGTAATTTATCCACCAAACGCACAAATTTTCTAGCGGTCAAGGCGAGGGCTCGTTTGTGTTGATATTTTGGTACTTCCTGGAATTTTTTCTCATAGTACTCAGAATACTCAGGGAGACGACGTTTTACTGAATTGGTGGCTTCAATTAAGTAATATCGTAGGTATCGATTCCCTTGTTTAGAGAGTGGCGTTGATTCTTTTTCAAAATGACCAGACTGATTTTTCGGCCAATATAAACCAGCGTATTTAGCTAACTTAGCTTGAGAGGCAAATCGACCAATTTGACCAACTTCAGCGAGTATACCGGCGGTGTATACAGGGCCGATTCCAGGAATGCTGAGTAAACTCTTTGACTCTGGAATGACTTCTAGAATATCTACTACTGCTTTATCTAAGGCCTTTATTTCTTCCTGGTAAGTCCTGATAATACGAACTTGAGAGGCTAATACGCTGTCAATCGAGTCCTGAACCGTCTTGCTTAAACGGTAAGAGCTTCTGACGGCCTTTTGAAGCCGTTCAGCCAGGTTTTTAGGTTCTCTGAAACGCCCACGCCCTTTTTCTTGTAAAATACCTATTAACTGTTCTAGAGGCATATAACCAATTTCATCAAGCGTGTAATCCGTTGTAAAAAGCTCAATGATTGTAGCACTAAAAACAGAAGTTGAGCCGTTGTCCGACTTTAATTCACGCTGTAAAACATTACATTTCATGTATAAGATATTTAAGAAATGTTGTTTCGTACGTGTCATATCTTGGATAAGGTTAAAACGTGTACGAGTCAAAGATTGAAGAGCGATATATTGCTCTTCCTTGATTGGAGAGGTATTGAAGCGTTCAAGTCGTAAATAATCAGCGATATGAAAAGCATCAAGTCGATCGTTTTTATCTTCTGTAAAAACCTTCATGAAACGGTGGATATTACGCGGGTTTTCAACGGTTGTTTCTACGCCATGAGAACGTAATGCCTCATCTTCATGAAAAAATAAAGCAGGCAGAGAACTATATTGTCCTGTAGCTTCCATACCAATGACAACACGGCTAAACGCAAACTGCTTGATATAATCAAGCGTAAGCTCTCTGATTTCACAGGCACCTGTTAGATCATTTGAGACAGAAGTCTCTAATAAAATAGTGGATTCACTTGTTAGAAAGCACGCGTCTAAATTAGTAGAGCTCACATCTAAACCAATAAACAATTTCATGGAGAGGACCTCCTTTCTTTGAATTTGGAATATGCTTAGATACTCTGGGATACCCCTAAAAACAAATCGTATGCCTCAACCTCGCGAATGAGTACAGTATAGAAAGACTTTTGACAGCCACACCTCTAGCGCTACGACGCTAGTCGTCAAAGTCAGTCACGTACAGCTTATGCGTTTAAAGTACAGCGATTTGTTGGGATACAGACTTTAAAATGTAGATTGTCTACAAGGAGAAAAAGCAGATTCCCGGTGGACCTATTCCATGGGTCCATTATTAGGGATTATCCCAGAATATCCAAGCAAAATTAACTTAAATTTTTAACTATAAACTTATAATACGAGGAGAACTATAATGAAAGCATCGCTAGGAATAATATTGGATCAGAAAAAAGCGAAGGTCAATCAATTGCTGGAAGAAGCCGAGGCTCAATACTTTGGAATACCAGAAGCAAGGCGTACAAAAACTTTAAAATTTTACATAAATGAAAGCGAACAGGGAGAAGCTATCGTTCAAATCATGAAAGAAGTAGCGAGCTTGATCAATCCATTAGGAAAAGGGATGCTTTTTGTCTGTGAGGATTATACGAGTTATCTAAAGCAAATAGAAGCAATCAATGAAGCAGCCGCTTTTCCTTTCGAACATGACTGGGAGGAGTCTTGGAATCACCGGGCGCATGCATTATATATTACAGTTGTGAAAGATTACGTGGTGACTTTTGATACTTCAGAAGCTTACGACTTACACGAAGTAGATGCTATATTAAAAGGATAGAATATGTAGGTTGCATAAGGCAGAAACGGCTCTGTATTGTGTCAGATTCTCATCAATGCTAGACTGGAAATAATTTTAAACGAGGGTGGCATGGTTAAATGAAGTTGATGATGTTCAGTATAAGAGAAGACGAAAGACCGGCTTTGAAAGCGTGGGAAGAGCGAAATGGAGTGGAAGTGACACCGGTAACTGATCCTTTAACTTCTGAAAATGTTCAATTAGCAGAAGGTTATGATGGCATCTGTATTCAGCAGCGCGTGGATCTTACAGAAGAAACAATCTATGAGCAGTTGGAACAATTCGGGATTAAACAGATTGCTTTGAGGACTGCTGGTTATGACATTATTGATTTAGCGTTGGCAAAAAAACACCATCTTAAAATTACCAATGTTCCGGCCTATTCACCAACATCTGTTGCGGAACTTGTGGTGATGCAGGCGCTGCGCCTGATTCGAAACAATCCTATCTTGGAAGAGAACCAGTCTCGCGGCGATTTCCGCTGGGTCGGCTTGATTGCAAAGGAAATCAATACATTGACTGTCGGGATTATCGGAGCTGGAAAGATCGGCGGCACGGCGGCTAGGCTATTCCATGCTCTAGGAGCAACGGTGATAGCTTACGATCCAGTGCAGAGAACAGAAATGCAGGACATTTTAACATATGAACCGTCACAAAAAGCAGTGCTTGAAAAAGCGGACATTGTCAGTCTCCATGTGCCCTTAGATGAAACAACGACACATTTAATAGATGAAGCAGCATTGAATCAGATGAAATCTGACGCTTATATCATCAATGCAGCGCGCGGTCCTGTTGTGGATGTACCAGCATTGATCCAGGCATTGGAACAGAATAAAATTGCGGGTGCAGCCTTGGATACCTTGCCAAACGAGCAGCATTTCTTCAATCATGATCTATCCGGAAAAGACCTGTCGGATGAAAACCTAAAGAAATTAATGAACATGAATAATGTATTGATCACACCGCATATCGGATTTTATACGACTGTTGCTGTTCAAAATATGGTCGACAGTGCACTGGGAAGTGCGATGGACATTATTCAGTCCGGCCAGAGCGATAACGAAGTAAGTTAATAAATGAGGCTGCTTTGCTTTAGCAGAGCAGCCTGTATGAATAAATAAAAGAATAAATAAATAAGATTTTTAATAAAAAAATCTGTTCATAAAATTATATTATTTTCCTCCGCATATGATTCAGTCCAATCACATAACCTATTTATGATTGGAATCAGGCTCTTATCATAAGAAGTTAATGAGTATTCTACTTTAGGAGGTACAGTTGGATAAACTTTTCTAGAAATAATATGATTAATTTCTAATTCTTTCAACTGCTCCGTAAGTATTTTTTGTGTAATTGTTGGTATTAAACGTCTAAGTTCGGTAAATCTTTTTGTGTTATCTATTAAATACCAAAGAATGATTAATTTCCATTTTCCACCTATCAAGTCTATAGTAAGCCCCAAAGAACATATATAACTATTTTTAATTTTTCCCATTTCTTCCTCGATAAAGTTATTCGTCTAGGTTTATCTTATTAATGCTCTTTCTCACTAGTGTTACATGCAACACTAGTGAGAAAGAGCATTAAATAAACTGCAAGGCAAGACATTTGGTAATTGAAGAATAACAAGCAAAAAAATAGCAGTAAGGTCTCTTGACAAAGTATAGTTGCTATTCTTTTTTTAGGCCCTACTTTAATGAAATTTTTGTTTGGAGGGAACGACTTCATTCCTTTGATTATTTCAGTTGAATTTAATAGAGAAGCCTGGCGTCTATAAAGAAATACTTTTCTTGATGAGCGTCAATTTTTTTAACGGAAATCTATCCTATACTAAATTCAGTAAAGAAAAAGGAGGAATCAAAGAAAGCTATTTTAAACAAACCAAAATTATAGGAGGAATAAATCATGACTGAAAATAAAGCTACTCAAGAAAGAACACCCCAAGAAAGATTGCAAGAAGAACAAGAACACAAGGAACATGTTCATCATACGAAAATTAATGCAGCGGCCATTGCGGATCATCTTTTAGGCAACATGCATACATTACATGTGAAACTGCACCAATATCACTGGTATGTAAAAGGAGCCAATTTCTTTACGTTGCATGAAAAATTTGAAGAGTTGTATAACGAAAATGAAAAATGGTTCGACAAACTTGCGGAGCGTCTAATTACTTCTGGGCATAAACCTGCTTCGACAACGGTTGAATTTGAAAAATATTCGATGCTTTCGGAAGATGCAGTTAATAAATACGCTAAAGCAGAAGACATGGTTGAAAATATTATCGAGGACTTCAGAAGCACTCGTGACCTAACTATTCGCGCGATTCGTTTAGCTCAAGACGAGGGTGACGATGCTTTAGAAGATACATTGATTGCTTTTAAAAATGACTTAGACAAGAACATTTGGATGCTGCAAGCGTTCATTGGTAAAGAAGCATTAGAAGATGATGACGCTCTTGATGAGGATGAAGATTAAGGTAAAAGTAGAAGCTGATTTAGGGATTGGAATTCTTTCCAGTCCTTTTTTCATTTTCTTGATGTGCATCAATTTTTTTTGTAGTAAGAGACTTATATAATAAAAGCAGCGAATATAAACAAAATAAATAAAGGGGGAGAATGAATTGACTAAACATACCCATCATGAAATTGGTGACCACGCAGCCTGTATCCGCTTGGTTCCAATATTCAATCACTTAGAGGATAGCGCGATGAATTACATTGCTGAAAAAGCCCACACGAAACAGTATCAAAAAGGAGAGTTTCTGTTTCGTTCACAAGAAAAAGAGGATACTTTATATATTATCAATCGTGGGAAAATCCGTATTTATCGATTGGCAGACTCTGGCAAAGAGCAGCTAGTGCGGATCTTGAACCCTGGTGATTTCACCGGAGAATGGACCTTGTTCAACCCGGATGCAGTACACGAGGAATATGCCGAAGCAACCCGAGATACCGTTGTCTGTATGATTCAGCAAAAAGATGTCCAAGATTTTCTGGAACAATACCCAGCTATTTCTTTAAAACTATTGGCGGAAATGTCTAAACGGTTAGAAAGTTCAGAACGTCAAACGACACAAGTAGCCGTGGAGAGTGTCATTACCCGTTTAGTTTTGTTTTTGGCAGAAAATGTGGAACCTGAAATGGGCAACTCTCCCACCATCACCCTGCCGATGGCAAAAAAGGACATTGCTTCCTATTTAGGAACGACACCTGAGACCATCAGTCGCAAATTTGGAGAATTGGAGGACGAGGGATTGATTCAACAGCTGTCTGGGAAAAGGATCAAGATTCAGGATTTAGATGATTTATTGCTTTACAGCGAATAATCGGACACGGAAAAGTGGCGTATTACGAAGCGAGTGACCAGGGAGCTAAAAGTGAATTCACTGTTTGGTTTCCATGGAGCTTAGCCGGAATCTTGTTCAGCATCACCATGACTAGAATGACGCGAAAAATTGAAGAAATGGATCAAATAGAATGGAATTCGTATTAGGCGTTTTGAATCCCCATGCGGTGGAGATTGGTTCTGTTGTGATTCATTGGTATGGAGTCATTATTGCAGCGGGCATATTAGCGGCTCTCCAGTTGAGCACCAAGGAAGCAAAGAAAAAAGGACTGGAAGAGGATACTATTATCGATATGGCCTTATGGGCAATTCCGATTGGACTTCTCGGAGCTCGGCTTTATTATGTGTTATTTGAACTTGGTTATTATCTGCAAAATCCAGGACAAATCCTTGCGATTTGGAATGGCGGCATTGCGATTTATGGGGGATTGATTGCAGGAGGGGGTACGCTATATTGGTATGCAAAGAAAAAAGGTACTTCTTTGGCACTCGTTCTTGATATTTTAGCGCCCAATGTATTGTTAGCCCAGTCCATTGGTCGTTGGGGCAATTTTATGAATCAGGAAGCTCATGGTGGACCGGTTACTCGTCAATTCTTGGAAAATCTTTATTTACCTGAATTTATCATTGAACAAATGAATATCAATGGTACCTACTACCATCCGACTTTTTTATACGAGTCATTGTGGAGTTTGTTGGGCTTTGTCCTCATCGTCACTATACGGAACCGAAAACAGCTTTTGCGTCAAGGAGAAGTCGCTTTGAGTTACGTTTTGTGGTACTCAGTGGGTCGGTTCTTCATTGAAGGTATGCGAACGGACAGTTTATGGATTGGCGAGTGGATCCGCGTTTCGCAAGCCTTGTCTCTGGCCCTGTTTATTGGCGCGATTGTAGTATGGTTTATACGCAGACAAGACTATCCACCAATTTCTTATTATTCTGATGGCAATAAGGGGCAGAAAAAGACTATTAAGATGGTGAATTGAGCAAAAAGATAAAAAGAAGTACAAAACTTGATATGCGTCAATTTTCGTTTGCTAAAAGTGAGCTATACTACAGTTGTAAAGAGGAAAAGGCAGTGTTCATTAATCTGCTGCCGATAAAATAAAAACACATAAAGGAGATAGGAATTGTGGAAAAAGCTATATTGCAATTAGAAACGTTGTCTTGTCCAAGTTGTATGCAAAAAATTGAAGGTGCCTTGAAATCAGTTAACGGTATTGATAAAGACAGCATTAAAGTATTATTCAACTCCAGCAAAGTCAAAACCAATTTTGATTCAGCTGTCACTTCGATTGAAGAGATTCAAAAAGCTATCGAAAACGTAGGCTATCCGGTCCTTAAAGCAAAAGTCAAGGCCGCTTAACAGATTAAATGAACTAGGCAATTCTGGAAGAAAAGCTATTTTTCCGGGATTGCTTTTTTGTTGCAATCCGATTCGAGGTGCTTAGAAACGATAAAAGAGAACTTTCTAAACTTGATAGCCGTCAATTTTTATTCGATAAAAAGAGGGTATCGTTATAACTGTAAAGAGGAATAAGTGTCATTGAGGCTGTTAGATCAAAAAAATAGTGAAAAGGGACACGTATTTTTTCAAAGCTTGATGTCAGTCAATTAATTACTTAGGCAATTATCTTATACTGTGTTTATCAATAAAAGAGAAATTAAATTTGGAGGGAAAAAGCATGCAACAATATATATTAAGCAAGAAAAATGTTATCACCGTCATCAGTGGATTGTTAATCGCACTCGGTTTCTTCAGTCACTTTGTTTTAGAAAACGTAGGACTTTCAGAGTGGTCTTTGATCATCGCCTCTGTCTTTGGGATTACGCCAATTGCCATTCAAGCGTTTCAAGCAATGAAAGTCAAAATCATCAGTATTGATGTCTTAGTCAGTATTGCAGCGATTGGTGCGCTTTTTATTCAAAATTATGAAGAATCGGCTATTGTCACGTTCTTATTCTTATTCGGACACTACTTGGAACAACGAACATTGAACCAAACGCGATCTGCTATCAAAGAATTGACTGAAATGGCACCCGAAAGCGCCTTGAAACAAATGGATAATGGCGAATTTGAAGAAGTAGAAGTGGATGATGTGGATGAAGGGGATATCTTGCTCGTTAAAACGGGTGCGAAAGTTCCAGTAGATGGCACAGTCCTTACGGGTGAAGGGCATATCAATGAAGCTAGCATTACAGGTGAAGCTGTTCCGGTCAACAAGCTAGCTGATGCAGAAGTTTTTGCAGGAACCATTTTAGAAAACGGAACGATTCAAATCAGAGCTGACCGAGTTGGTGAGGACACCACATTTGGAAAAATTATTGAACTCGTGGAAGAAGCACAAGATTCTAAATCCGAAGCGGAACGGTTCATTGATCGCTTTTCTAAATACTACACACCAGCTGTCTTGGTTCTGGCAATTGTTGTATGGGCGTTCAGTCAAAATATTGAGTTAGCAATCACCATCTTGGTTCTAGGTTGCCCAGGCGCATTAGTTATCGGAGTGCCTGTCTCAAACGTTGCCGGTATTGGGAATGGTGCTCGTAACGGTGTTCTTTTAAAAGGGAGTGAAGTCATTCAAGACTTCAGCAATGTGGATACAATTGTATTTGATAAGACAGGTACTTTAACTGTCGGAAACCCAACCGTTGCAGCGACTGAACTGTATGAAAAAGATTCTGCTGAAACGCTTGGCTATCTGGCCAGTGTGGAACGGGAATCAGATCATCCATTAGCAAAAGCGGTCTTAAATCAAATTGGAGAAACAAACTTTTATCCTGTTGAAGGAACTGAAGTCGTGAAAGGCGGCGGAATCGTTTCAAGTGTAGCTGGACATAGAGTGGCTGTTGGGAATGTGGCCTTGATGGAAAAAGAAAATGTCACTCTCAGCAAAAAAGTGCAAAAAGATGTCAAACGGTTTGAACAACAAGGGAACTCTCTCGTTTTGACAGCGGTCGACGGTGAATTAAAAGTACTGATGGGCATCCGCGATCAAGTCCGTCCGGGTGTGAAAGCTAATTTGCAGGAATTAAAAGACTTGGGCGTGAAAAATCTAGTCGTTCTTTCAGGAGATAACCAAGGAACCGTTGATGTGGTCGCCGGCGAACTTGGTTTGACCGAAGCTCACGGCCACATGTTGCCGGAAGACAAATCGGCTTATATCGGAAAACTTCAACAACGTGGTCAAATTGTAGCCTTTGTTGGAGATGGCGTTAACGATAGTCCGTCCTTAGCTTTAGCAGACATTGGCATCGCAATGGGAAGCGGAACGGACGTAGCGATTGAAACATCCGATGTCGTTTTAATGAACTCGAACTTCAGCAACTTGCCTCACGCATTAGGATTAGTAAAAGCCACCGCAAATAATATGAAACAAAATATCGCGATTTCAATTGGAGTAGTGTTGGTCTTGTTGACCAGCGTCTTCTTCAGCGAATGGATGAATATGTCTATTGGAATGTTGGTTCATGAAGGTAGTATCTTGGTGGTAATTTTCAATGCCATGAGATTAATGAAGTATAAGTTGAAAGGTCGAAAAGAACAAAAAGAAGTATCAGTACCTGCAGAAAAAGTAAAAATATCTTAAGAATAAATTAGAAGAGGCTGGGACAATAGTCCATCCTTGAAATGAAAAAAGCGGAAACTCCCAGATTTAAAATTCGGGTAGTTTCCGCTTTTTTGAGTTCTTGAAAAAAAATAAGAGTATAGAGTACCTGAATAATTCATACTTTTTATAAACTACCAAATTTTATAATTATCTGTTTAGTTTTATGCTCAATGGCTCTTTTTCTCAAAAATATTCTTCTAAAGGGTTTAATTTATTTTTGCTAACTGATTAAGTTCAAGAAAGACCTCATTTTGGGCGCACTCATCCTATCGGATGGTTAACGAATTTTTTTGAATGGCGCAATAAAAGCAACTAACACTGCAGTACCTGAATGTTTTGTAGAATCCGATAAAATAGCTTCTGGTAAACATGGTAACTACTTAATTTCAAGTATTGTCTTCTTCCGGAATGAACTATCTTTCCAGCAATTTTAAAGAGAAATAAGCGAATAGTAGAAACCTGATACCCTTTCGTTTCATTGGTAAAACACAATGTTCGCATGAAGTTCACGATATTGTAAGCCAATAGGCTTACGATCATACGAGCATGATTTTCTATAAAACGTGGGCTATCTGTTTTATCCAAGTAAAAGCCGTTTTTTGCTTCCTTAATGTAATTTTCCATCGTTCCTCTTTTTGAATACGTTTGGAAAACCATTTCTGGAGAGACGTCTTTTGAAAAATTGGTAATGATGAATTCATGTCTAAAAAGCAATTCACTAGCTTCTCTGGTTGATTTTATGCAGATCCTTCTGGATTTTCCCCACGACTTTGCTTGATAAGTGGCGTTATAGTAATGAACTTCTTTCTTACTCCAATCGTGATGATCCTTAATGGTAACGAATTGCTCAGCGATTCTGTACAGATTACGATTGGATTTCAAACGGATAGTATACAAACTATCGTACTCTTCACAAAGTTCATACAAATCAGGCATTGCGAATCCACTATCTGCACGTACCATAATAGTGCTTACTGGTGTCACAGAGTGATAATGCTCAAATAATGGACGAGTAAATGCTGCGACGCCTTTTGAGGTGTAGACATTTCCAGAACGAAGTTCTGCTTTAAGAACGTCTCCGGTAAGGCCATCAAAGGCAACGAGTGGATGATAACCGGTTGTCTGGTAATGCGCATTATAATCGGTCATTTCTTGGTTTCCAAAGGTATCACTGTGAGTAGAATCTAAATCGAAAATCATTTCGTTCGTATTTCGAATCGTACGTGCTTTATCAATCAAAATCTGGTTAACCTTTTGTAGCTGGACGATATTTTCTGTTGACATCCGATCCCAAAAGCGAGAAATGGATGACTGTGAAGCCAACCGCTTTTTGCTTAAAACACCTTGAAAGATAGGATCCGTTGCTAATATATTGGCTGAAGAATCTGTAGGATAGCCTGCAATCAACTGCAAGATGATTTGTTCCAGAATAGATTCATTTTCATGAACATGATACAGTCGGTCATCTTGAATCTGGATGTTTTTACATAAGATTTGGCTAAACTCAAATTTGTTCATGAATTCTTTTGCTAATATTAAGCCGGAATCTGAGGACAAATTTCCACCAGAGTGAGATACTGTAACATTTGAATTGAAAAGTAGACGATTTTCGTGTAAAGTTGCCATTGAGAGAACCCCTTTCTTTGGTTAGGTTTAGTCCCTTTAACCGGTTCTATAATAAATGACGTTGGTGAGAAATCACCAACGTCATTTTCTTCTTTTTAATTAGAAAACAAGTGAGTTCTCCTGTAGAATAATAGTCGACGAAAACCAAATATCCATAGGAGGAACTCACTTGCCTACATCAAATGATATGCAAAATGTACTAGATATTCAAGACAAAAATATGATTTTCGAAGATAACTGCGTGTCTTACGGCATACATAAACAAAAGAAATGTAAATTTATAGACTGTACATTGACTTATATTCCTACGGAATGTAAGAAATGTCAGGAACCAAATAGGGACTTCTCTATCTATAAAAATGGTACTCAAACTTCTAGAATCACTTTTCCAATGTCTGGTATTTACCCAACCTATCTTAGAGTGAAAAAGCAGCGGTTCAAGTGTACGTCTTGTGAAGCAACATTTACTGCGGAAACACCGATTGTAAAAGAGGCGTGTTTTATCTCTAATTTTATCAAAGCAGAAATACTGGCGAAGTCAGCTGATGCTCGTTCGATCAAGAGCTTGGCAGAAGAGACGAATGTCTCTTCCACAACGATTCAAAGAATCATCAATGAACAAGCGAAGTATTATCAACCTTACTACCAATCATTGCCGGAGAACTTGTCTTTTGATGAGTTTAAGTATGGTGATGGACAAATGGCTTTTGAGTATATCGATGTCGTAACGGGCACGATACTAGATATCTTAGAAAGCAAAAATACTCGGACAATCAAAAATCACTTCTGTTCTCGATACAGCCAGAATCAGAGAAATAAAGTCAAAACAATAACGACAGACATGAATGCCAGTTACGTCAGCTTCATCCCAGAATTGTTTCCGAACGCTGATATCATTATTGATCGATTTCATATCGTTCAGCTCGTGAACCGAGCGATGAACAAAACACGCGTAAAAGTCATGAATCGACTTCGAACATCTAATGGAGAAGATCAGAAAAAGTACAGACGCTTAAAACACTTCTGGAAGAAACTACTGAAGAAAGAGTCTGAGTTATCTTATACCACCTATCAATACTTTCCCATGTTCGGACAGCGTCTGGAATCAGCAATCGTTTCTGAGATGTTGGCGTACGATCCAGAGTTGAAAGCAGCTTATACCGTGTATCAAGCCATTCTTAAAACCGTCGAAAACAATGACTCAAAACAATTAAGAACTATTTTAGACCAACCAGCTTCTCCCGAACTGTCTGAATACATGAAAACTAGTTTAAAGACGTTGAGCGCTCATTTCCCTCATATCCAAAATACCTTCTATTATCCTTATAACAATGGAAAGGTAGAGGGGATCAATAACAAAATCAAGGTATTAAACCGAGTCGCCTATGGCTACGGGAACTTTATTCACTATAAAAATCGCATTATCCTGCACTTCAATTTAAAACCAATCAGAAATAAAATCAAAACGATAGAAAAAGAAAGAGAACGTACAGCAGCGTAAGCTCGTTGTACGTCCTCTTCCAAAATTTATTACCGTTTGACTTTATTCTCTACCAACGTTATTTCCTAGGTGCAGTCAAGTCATAACTCTTATTAATTTATATCTGTATCAAGTTGACACCTATTAAGTTACCTTTTTACATACTAAATAAACCTAGCGGTTATGCTTTTTTTTTACAAGCTAGGCATGTATACTATTAATATAAAGATTAGCTATGTGGGGACTTAGCATAATCATATAACTCATTTTTATTAACTAAATAATGAGTAACTTTTAACAGCTTGTTCATGCAAGCTATTACAG
>NZ_FOSJ01000017.1 GCF_900114235.1 Marinilactibacillus piezotolerans
CGATTCTTCACAGCGATCGTGGTTCTCAATATACCTCTAAACAGTACCGTCAAATCACGACAGAAGCTGGAATTACACGTAGTATGTCTAGAGTGGGGAAATGTATTGATAACGCACCAATGGAAAGCTTTTTTGGGCACTACAAATGCGAATCGTATCATTTGAAGGAGTACACTCTATATCAAGAACTCATTAAAGATATTGATGAATACATGGAATTTTATAATTTCGAACGTTTACAAGAAACAAAAAACAACCTAACACCGATGGAATTTCGGTATCAGGTTGCCATATAGATTTTTTATTATTTTATTGTCTACTTGACAAGGGTCAGTTCAAACTATCTTTTGATCAGGCTCTTTCTTATTTTAAAATACTTTTGTAATTTCAACTTCCATTGAACCACCAGGAGTTTCAATAGATACTTTTTCTCCAACTTTTTTTCCTAAAAGTGCTTGAGCTATTGGAGATTCATTTGAAATCTTACCAGAAAAAGGATCTGCTTCAGCTTTTCCTACGATTGTATATTCTTCATCAATACCATCTGGTAATTCTTTAAATGTTACTGAACGACCAAGTGAGACTTCATCTGCTTTTGCTTTAGAATTATCAATAATTTCAGCATTTTGCAGCATGTTTTCTACAGTGCTGATACGCCCTTCAATAAATGCTTGTTCATCTTTTGCAGATTCATATTCAGAATTCTCAGATAAATCCCCGAATCCTCGAGCAATTTTAATTCGTTCTACAACTTCTTTTCTTTTTACTGATTTCAATTCGTTTAATTCGTTCTCCAATTTTTCTTTACCTTCTAAAGTCATTGGATATACTTTTTCTGTCATCAAATGCTTCACCTCATATATTAAAATAATATTCAAACAAAAAATCTTGTATCTGAGCGTAACCTTTTATTGTAGCTTTCGATTCAAACTCTGAGTTTGTAATCTCAATGGAAACAAGATACCACGAACTTAACATCTTGTAAAGCGTTTTGTTAGTATATTTTAAACATAGATTGTTTATTATAGAGATCGTTTTTTAAAGATTGTATCAATTTTTGTGGTCATCAAGTCTATCGCTACCTGATTCCTGCCACCTTCTGGAATAATAATGTCCGCGTACTTTTTGGTAGGTTCAATAAATTGTGTATGCATCGGTTTAACAACTCCCAAGTATTGCTCAATAACATGATCTAATGTACGAGCACGCTCTTCAATATCTCTTTTAATCCGACGAATTATTCTAATGTCATCATCTGTATCGACATATACTTTAATATCCATCATTTCACGGAGCCTCGGATCTTCTAAAATAAGTATTCCCTCTAAAATAATGACTTCTTTAGGTTCTTGAACAATAACTTCATTGCTTCGAGTATGTTTTGTATAATCATATACAGGCTTTTCGATCGTTTCATAATTGAGCAGCTTAAACAAATGCTTAATCAGTAAATCTGTATCGAAAGCAAACGGGTGATCATAATTCGTATTTAATCGTTCTTCAAAGTCTAAATGGTCCTGGTTTTTATAATAAGAGTCTTGTTCCAACATCATAATAGATCTCCCAGGGAAATGATTATAAATCGCCTGACTAACACTTGTTTTCCCGCTACCTGACCCTCCCGTAACGCCTATTACAATTGGTTTTGTCTTCTTTTCCATGTCAATTTTCCTTTCAGTTGAACGCCCATTGATCACTAAAGGGGCGTTTTGTTCTTAATAAAAGCACTGAGCCGAATAGACTCAATGCTTTTAATTTAATTCAGCTTTTAATTCTAAATGCTGTTCGTATGTTTCCGAAAAATAGACTTTTTGTGTAGATAATTCAGCTATAAAGTACATATAATCTGTTTCAGCAGGATAGACACTCGCATAAATAGAATCTTCAGACGAACTATTTACCGGTCCTGGTCCAAGTCCTGTATGCTTATAAAGATTATATGGAGAATCAACTTCTAAATCATCATAAGTAATCTGCTCTTTGTGTTCCCCCAAAGCATATATTACACTGATGTCTGTTTGAAGCGGCATACCGACTGCTAGTCTATTATAGAAAACTCCAGAAATGAGCTTTCTATCTTCAGCTGTAACGCCTTCTTTTTCAATATAAGCAGCCATCGTTAAAATGTCATGGACTGATGACTCTTGCGTTTCAATCTCAGCATAATACGCTTGCATCGTTTGGTCCATTCTCGAAAGCATTTGTGTGACAAGATCTTCTAAGGTAGTATCTTCGTAAATTTCATACGTAGCCGGATATAAATATCCTTCTAGAGTATATAAAGTTTCTTCTCGTACTTGATAAGCATTATCCAGCAGCTTTGGAAATTCATCACGTTTCTCTTGAAGAAATTCTTCACTTTGTACAAGCTCAAAAAATTCATCTTGCGAATAATCAGTTTCATCCTCAATCACATTAGCAATTTGGTCTAACGTATATCCTTCGGGGATTGTTAAACTCCCGGTGGATTCTTCTGTGATCGGTGAGCCACCTTCCTTTAGACTCTGAACAATTTCATCTGCTGATAATGAAGGAGAAAAAATATAATGTCCAGCTTGAAAGCCTTCTTCGCCATTGAATCTTAGATGATAGTTGAACACAAATGCACTATTAATGACGCCTTTTTCTTCTAGAATACGTGCAATATCTGTACGGGAAGAGCCTATTGGGATTTCAACTGGTATTTCTTCTGTACTATTAGGGTCTAAAGGTTCTAAAGATGAGGTGTAGTAGTGATAGCCAGAAAAACCTAGAATGATAATCAAGGTGATCAAAATAGCTACAATACTCAGCACTATTTTACGTACAGTATGCTTTGATTCCTGGTCAGGCATATTTGATCCATTCCTTTTTTAAAGTGTTTATATCCTTTTCATTATACACAATCCACTCTAAATATTAAAGAAAAAATTTGTTATACCGCTGTAAAATCATTTTCATTGCAAAAGGTTCAATGAATTTGGTTTCTTTATAACTTAAGTATCTATCTCAATACAAAATAAAATAGTCATTAGAAATCTGAATTAGCATTTCGGATGACTATTTTATATACAAATCAGTTTATTGTTCTTCTTCCTCTTCAATAAATGTATTTAAAACTTCTTCAATCATTTCCCATTCTTCGTCTGAATCAATTGCACTTAATGTGCCTTCTAATCCACCATCATTTTCAGTATATGAAAAAGCAGAAAGTTCTACTTCTTCTCCTTCGCTTGTTCCAGCAGGATATACAAGAACATATGATTTTTCAAAGTCGTCTGAATCAAAGGTAAAAAGAATTTCATATAGTTCTTCGTTACCTTCTTCATCGATTATTGTAATATGTTCATGATCATGATTATGTTCGTGTTCGTGTTCGTGTTCGTGTGACATTTTATCATCTCCTAATTATTATTCGATTGGCGATCTAAGTAACCTTGTAAAATCATTACAGCAGCTAACTTGTCAATGACCATTTTCCTTTTTTTTCTTGATGTATTACCTTCTTCAATTAACATACGATTGGCTTGCATTGTAGTCAACCGCTCATCTTGATACTCTACTGGAAGATGAAAGGTCTCTTCTAAAAGTTTACCATAACGATACGATGCTTCTGCCCTTGGACCTATCGTACTATCCATATTCTTAGGTAATCCCACAATGAATTTTTCTATTTCGTAAGTTTTTACAAGATCCGACATTCTTTCAATTCCAAACTCTTCTTTTTCTTCATTTATTTTAATGATTTCTATTCCTTGTGCAGTCCATCCAAAGGGATCGCTGACAGCGACTCCCACAGTCCTAGATCCTACATCTAATCCCATTATACGCATTTAATTAGTTGTCACTTTCTAGATACTTCGTCATCAATTCTTCCAAAATCTCATCTCTTTCATGCCTTTTGATTAGATTTCTAGCATCGTTATGTCTAGGGATATAAGCTGGATCTCCAGACAACAGATAACCTACGATTTGATTGATAGGGTTGTATCCTTTTTCTTCAAGTGCTTTATAAACAATTCGTAATGTATCTTTCACATTATGTTCGTCGTTATTATTCACGCTAAATCGTACTGTATGATCATTTGAAGTCATAAATTCCCCTCCGTACTTCATAAGCATAATTTGACTGATGATTGTTTTTAGAGATAAAGCTTATGTGTTGTTATTTTACAAGAAAATAACCCAAAGTACAATGACCAATAACCCGATTTATCCAAACAATCAACAATTATTTACTAGATTCTTGCTTTCTAAACTTCTGTTCTGTTTTAGAAAGCAAGAATTCTTATAATAAGCAATAACTAATTTTTAATTTCAGCTGTTTGCTTTGATCCAGTTACTTACTGAATCCAATGCCTGAGACAATCCTTCAGGATTTTTTCCTCCTGCTTGTGCCATATCCGGACGGCCACCACCACCACCACCTACTAATGGTGCGATTGACTTGATTAAATCTCCGGCTTTAAGACCTTTATTGACTGCATTATTGCTCATTGAAACAATTAAATTTACTTTGTTCTGATTTTTCAAACCTAATACTAAGATATCAGAATAGTTTTCTTGCTTCCATTTATCAGCTAATTGTCGTAACTGGTTCATATCTTTCACTTGAACTTCTTGAGCGATATAAGAGATATCTTCTACGTTATCTATCTGAGAGAATACGTCATCAGCTTGAACATTTGCCAGTTTAGAGCTAAGAGACTCATTTTCTTGTTTCAGGTCTTTAAATTCTTGTTGCAGTTGTCCTAATTTATTCGGTAATTCTTCTACGGACTGAGCTTTTAATTGATCACTGACATGCTGTAAAACAGATAGTTGATTTTCGATCCATTTGTAATAACCTTCGCTTGTTCTAGCAATAATTCTTCTAGTTCCAGCTCCAATACCAGATTCAGAAATAATCTTGAATAAGCCTATATCAGATGTGTTGGACACATGAGTACCTCCACAAAATTCTTTCGAATATTCTCCAATCATTACGACTCGAACTTCGTCTCCATATTTTTCACCAAACAAAGCCATTGCTCCTAATTTTTTGGCTTCTTCGATTGAAGTAACTACAGTGGTGACTGGAATAGAATCGAAAATTCTCTGATTTACAATTGTTTCCATTTGTTTAAGTTCATTGTCAGTTACTTGACCAAAATGCGTAAAGTCAAACCTTAACTGATCAGGTGTCACTAGTGAACCGGCTTGATTAGCATGATTCCCTAAGACATCTTTTAAAGCTTGATGAAGTAAATGGGTCGCTGTGTGATTTCTCTCAATCAAATTACGACCTCGACGATCAACCTCTAAAGTATAAACCTCACCTTTTTTCAATAAAGCAAGTACTTCTACTTCATGTAAAGGCTGTCCTGCGGGTGCTGCTTTGACATTTGTAACAGTCGCTACAACTTCGCCTAGTTTATTTTTAATAGCACCAGTATCTCCGATCTGCCCGCCTTTTTCAGCGTAGAATGGCGTTATATCAAATACTAAGCGAACTTTTTCACCTTTTTCAACTGATTCTTTAAACTCATCATCAGCTATTATTGTTACTAATGTTCCTTCAGTTTTAATATTACCATATCCAATAAATTCACTATCATCTTTCAATTTTGATAATAAATCGCTTTGCACAGACATTGAGCCTTCTTCATTACGAGCTGATCGAGCGCGTTCTCTTTGTTTTTTCATCTCACTTTCAAAGCCTTCTAGATCAACTGTAAGATTTTGTTCTTCTGCAACTTCTTCAGTCAATTCAATTGGAAATCCAAAAGTATCATATAATTGGAAAGCGGCTTCTCCACTGAGAATAGTTTCGCTTGCTTTTTTCATTTGTTCTGTTACTTCATTTAAACGACTAAGTCCTTCTGCCAGTGTTTCATGGAACCGTTCTTCTTCGTTTAAGATCACTTTAGTTATAAAGGGCGTTTTTTCAAGAATTTCAGGATAATGTTCCTTCATTATTTCTCCAACTACTGGAACAAGTTTAGTTAAAAACGGCTTCTCAATTCCTAATTTACGACCATGCATAATCGCACGACGCAGCAAACGACGCAGTACATATCCTCGACCTTCATTTGATGGCAACGCTCCATCTCCAATCGCGAACGATATTGCACGCACATGGTCTGCTATAACTTTAAAACTCGTTTGTTTTTCAGAACCTTTATCATAGGTAATTCCAGAAATTTCTTCTACTTTATTGATAATTGGCATGAACAAATCAGTTTCAAAATTCGTTGGTACATTTTGGATGACTGAAAGCATACGTTCAAGCCCCATGCCCGTATCAATATTTTTATTAGGTAATGGATCATAAGTATCATCGGGTTTATGATTGAATTGAGAAAATACTAAATTCCATATTTCAAGCCATCTTTCATTTTCTCCTCCAGGATAATTTTCAGGATCGTCTTCAGACAGGTCGTTGAACGCAGGTCCGCGATCATAAAAGATTTCTGAATTTGGACCACATGGACCTTCTCCGATATCCCAGAAGTTTCCTTCCTCTTCTACGATATGATCTTCATCTAGTCCGACTTTTTCATGCCAGATTTTATACGCTTCTTTGTCTTCCGGATAAACTGTAACATATAACTTATCTGGATCCATTGCTATCCATTTTTCATCCGTTAGAAATTCCCATGCCCATAAAATGGCTTCTTCTTTAAAATAATCTCCAATAGAAAAATTACCAAGCATTTCAAATAAGGTATGATGTCTAGCTGTCTTACCAACATTTTCAATATCATTAGTTCTGATACTTTTTTGAGAACTAGCTAACCTTGGATTGCTTGGTTTAACTGATCCATCAAAATACTTTTTCATTGTTGCCACACCTGAATTAACCCACAACAGTGAAGGATCATCTATTGGGACAAGTGAAGCACTTTTTTCAACTTTATGATTCTTTTCTGCAAAAAAATCAAGATATAATTGTCTAAGTTCAGAGCTGTTTAACTGCTTCATTATAATATTTCCTTTCTTCTTTCATTTATATATTTCAACAAAAAAACTGAATAATCCCATTGCTCACAAGGACGTCTGTACGCGGTACCACCTTGATTGCAATGACACTATTCAGTCTGTCATTACCTCTTAAATCTTGTTAACGCCAAGAGTCGGTATGATTTCTCATACAAGTAAAATTAGGGAGCGAATGACGTGCACTACTGATCCCATTTCACCTTTACAAGGATCTCTCTAAAATAGCTGAATTCGTCATATATCCTAAAGTTCGAATAAAATGAGTATAGCTTAGTTTAAAAGCATAGTCAACCCATTATTTTGTCAATAAATCAATGGATTTAACTTAAAAGTTCGAATCTTCCGTGCTGAATTGTTTGTGTAAAGAGAAACCACGTCCTAACACTTCACTAGCACTCATTGCTACTACAAAAGCATCCGGATCAACCTCAAGTACCGTTTCTTTCAGGAGAGTAAATTCTCTTTCCTGGATGACAACCATTAACATATCTTTTTCAGTATTCCCATATCCACCACGTACACCTAAGTTTGTTACGCCTCTTTCAAGAGTGTGCAAAACCTCACGCTTAATTTCTTCAGGGCTATCTGAAATGATAAATATGTTTTTGTTCCGATTAAATCCTAATTGAACCAAATCAATTGTTCGAGAAATCAAAAATAAAGAAATCAATGAGTACATTACAGTTTCGGGATCAAATACAACCAGAGCTAAGAAAATAACAAAACCATCTACTAAAACTGTACTAATTCCAAGCTGTAAATGCGCAAATTGATATAATATTTGAACAATTATACTCGTTCCGCCCGTTGATGCTTTAGCTCGAAATACAATTCCTAATCCTAATCCTGTAAAAACACCTCCAAAAACAGCTGCTAAAAATGGATCATGCGTCAAAGGAGCTAGATCACCTAAAAACATTAGATAAAAGGGTAATAACAAACTTCCTAAAATCGTTTTATAACCTGCAGCTTTTCCTAATAGGACAAAACATAAAATTAATAATGGAATATTTACAGAATATTGAAAGATTGCAGGGTCAAAGTTATATAGATTATTGGCTATAATCGACAAGCCAGATACCCCACCAGAAACAATATCGTTCGGCAGCAAAAATACTTGGAAAGCCACTGCTGTGATTAAACAGCCGATAACAATATAAACGTAATCAACTGCATCTAATGTAAAACGCTTTGCTAATTTAAACATTTATTTCCTCCTTCAATAACCTTTGTTCGAGTCATTCTATCATTACGCTAAGCCCTTTAACAACCATGATTGCGTATTCATGAGTAAATTATCATCCATAACCGATTAATAGATACTTTTTTATATATAATAATTATCGTATACTAATATTAATTTACGAATTGGAGAATCCCTATGACCTTACCAATACATCTAGTATTTATTATAAATGAGCACTCAAGAAATGGTAAATTTTTTTCAAAAAAATTACCTGATATCATGAAATCCTATTCCTTGACTTATGAAGTACTTAAGACATCAAAGGATGATTCTTTTAAAAAATCTGCTGTTGCTTTACTAAATTCCTTAAACGACTCATCAAGGTTAATTGTAGCTGGTGGAGACGGAACTTTGAATGCAGTCATAACTGTACTTGAGTCTTTGAATTTAAGTACAACATTAGGCTACGTTCCTACTGGTTCTGGAAATGACTTTGCTCGCTCACATCAACTATCATTTGATTACAGACAAGCAATAGAACAAATTGTTCATCAAGAAGAAGCCACAATATTAGATATGCTTGTTATTAGCCAAGATAATTTAACTCTGAATGCCATTAACAGTTTTGGTATCGGTTTAGATGGTATGGTTAACTATTCATTAGAAAATTCTAAAAACAAAAAAAGACTGGGTAATTTTTCTTATTTTGTTACTATCATTTCTGCATATTTTTCGCAAAAAAGTTTTGATGTAACAATCAAGCAAAACAATCAGATAATGCACTTCCCAGAGGTTCTGCTAATCGTATGCGTAAATCATAAGTATTTTGGTGGAGGAATCCCTATCCATCCTCAAGCAGTTCCAACTGACGAGCTGGTCAATTTTGTTATTGCTGAAAAAGTTTCATTTTTTGAATTGATTACTCTTTTATTAAAAGTTCTAATCAATCAAAGTCACCTTTCTCATAAAAAGCTGCATTCTTTCAATGGACCTGCTTGTACAATTACACTTGATTCGCACCAGTACGGTCAAACTGACGGAGAATGGATAAAGGTTCATGGAAACTATAAAATCCAAACAAAAAAAAGAGCATTTTGGATTTAAATCATATTAAAAGCATAAAGTGACCAATTTTATCAAAAATTGGTCATTTTATGCTTTATAACGTATAAGGTGATAAGCCTGACATTCCAACTAGAGGATCTACTACATTATTTTCAATCATAAGCGGCGTCAAAATTTTAGTTTGCACAGTTTCAGTGTCTGAATCATTTATTTTATACTCTTCTGGTTCATCAGGTATTTCTTCTTCCACTTCTTCGATGATGCCTGTTAACTTATTATCTGTTTTTTGTTCAGTGAGTAATCTTTGTTTAAGAGTCGTTTTTCTCAACATACTTGTTGACTGTAGACTTTGTCTGTATGCATCTTCTTCACCACAGAGTATCAGAAACTGACTAGCTCTAGTAACAGCAGTATATAATAAATCTTTCTTTAACATTCTTCTATAGCCGTTAACCATAGGTAAGATTACCATATCATACTCACTTCCTTGAGCCTTATGGATCGAACAACAATAGGCTAAAGTCAATTTGTTCCATTCATTGCGCAAGTATGTTACTTCATTACCTTCAAAATCAATAACCAGATTGTCGGTCTTTGTTTCAGATTCCTTAGATGGAATAATTCCGGTAATAATACCCATATCCCCGTTAAAAACATTTCTTTCTGGATCATTGACTAGTTGAAGTACTTTGTCTCCAATTCTATAAACATTGTCTATAAATTTAACTTCTTTTTTTTCATTATGTTCATTGGGATTAAACAAGTTCTGCAAATGCTTATTTAATACATTGATTCCTGCCGGCCCTTTATACATGGGGGCTAACACTTGGACTTCTTGTGCTGTATATCCTTTAGAAATCGCTTTGGTCACGACTTGAGTAATTACATCTAAAACTTTAGATGTTGTACACGGAAAAAAGCTACGATCTTTTTTCTTATCTTTAAAATCATCTGGTAACTGATTCTCTTTTATTTTATGAGCTAATGGTATAATCGAAGAATCATTTCCTTGGCGATAAATATCTTTTAGTTCACTTTTTGGAATAACTTCACTTTCCAGAAAATCTCTCAAGACTTGTCCGGGTCCAACAGAAGGAAGCTGATCTTTGTCTCCAACCAAAATGACTTGCATATCATTAGGAATAGACTTGAAGAGCTGATACGCAAGCCAGGTATCTACCATTGACATCTCATCAACCACCAAAAGCTTCCCTTTTAAGTTTCGATCTGAATCATCAAGGCTTTCTTCATCATCCATCGCAGTTAATCCTAATAGGCGATGGATCGTAGAAGCAGGTAGTCCTGTTGTTTCTTTCATTCTTTTAGCTGCTCTTCCTGTTGGGGCTGCTAAAAGAATAGGAAATGCCTCATCTTTGTAATCAGAAGGATCTAATGAAAGATCATTTAATTCAGCAAATAGATTAACAATCCCATTCAATACTGTCGTTTTCCCTGTGCCCGGTCCACCTGTCAGTAAGAACACTGGAGAATGTAATGCTCTGTCAATCGCCGATTTTTGAGAATCTCCATATTCGATTCCCATCGCTTTTTCTAAATGACTCAGTTTCTTTTCGATTTTTTTTGAAGAAATTTCAATTTTATCTGAATAACTAAGTAATCGTTCGACTGCTGTAGAAATTCCCCACTCAGAAGCAAACAGTGAGGGGATATAAAAACGGTCTTCATCTTGGATAATCTCTTGCTGTCGAACTAATTCAATTACATTATCCGCTACTGATTCCGGTTCAATAATAAAGGGTCTACTTTCTTCCAGCACCTTTATACTTCTGGTGAGTAGCGGCTTACTTAAAGTAAACGTATCTCCCTCGCTAATGGTCAGTTCCTGAATTGAATAAAGAATGCTTGCTTGTATTCTTTTTGGGGAATCAGGTTTTATACCAATTTCATCAGCTATAATATCCGCACGGTTAAACCCTATCCCTTCAATTTCTTTAATTAATTGATAAGGATTCTCTTGAATGATCGATAATGTCTTGCCTTCAAATTTCTGATAAACTTTATAGGCTAACTGATTGCCTAATCCGAACTTGTTCAAGGCTAGAATTACTCGCTGCATCCCCTGTTCTTTTTCGAGAACATCCATTATCATCTGTTTCTTTGTCTGATTTAACCCAGCTACTTTATCTAAATGATTCGGATCATCTAGTATCAAATCCAATACCCCTTCGCCCAGAGTACTGACAATGCTTTCAGCAGTTTTCTTACCGATACCTTTGAATCGGCTGCTGGATAAGTAAGAAACTACCGCCTGAGCGCTGGAAGGCTGTTTTTTTGCATAACGATCTGCTAGAAACTGTAAACCGTATTTGGGATGATCAGTCAATTTACCATAAAATTGATAAGTTTCTCCTTCGGTTATCTGCCCGAAATTTCCTGTGATCACAATTTGTGTTCCATCGTAAGTAGTATTAGTTTCTGACAAATCAACTAGCATGACTTTATAGAAATTAGAAGGATTAGAAAAATAGATCGCTGACACTTCTCCAACTATATACTTCTCTTGGTTTTCTTCTAATTGAAGTGTTTCGTTTTCCATATTTTTCCGCCATCCTTTCGCTCTGTCTATTTTAACGAAGTCTACGTGGTTTTTCTAGTCTTTATATTTAAAATAAATTTAGAGTACCTATGTAAAAAAGAGACAAATGAACGATCATTCGTCTCTTTCTCTTGTTAGAGTTTATTAAACGTATTGTAGTTCTTTTTCTTTGCTGTAAGCAGCATCGATTGTTCCGCCGCCAATACATTCATCTCCATCATACAATACAATTGCTTGCCCTGGAGTGATTGCACGAGCCGGTTCATCGAATTCG
Organism: Marinilactibacillus piezotolerans; assembly: GCF_900114235.1. GTDB lineage: Bacteria > Bacillota > Bacilli > Lactobacillales > Carnobacteriaceae_A > Marinilactibacillus > Marinilactibacillus piezotolerans. Next base: position 12,043 of record NZ_FOSJ01000017.1, read on the forward strand.
ATTTGTGCTGTATTACTTTCTTTATCTAAATGAACTGTAACACCCACATCGGTTTGTCTATATCTGAATTTGGCTGTACAGTGGAAAGTAGCTGGTTTTTCTGAATGATTTGTAAATGAAAAATCACTTGCATTTAAATGAGTTGCATATAATACAGGATTTTCATATCCTTGTCCTACATATAATTCATTTTTAGCAAGATCTTTCCCGATCACGAACCATGGTTCATTAGATGTACCATTACCACCGATTCCCAAGCCTTTTCTTTGACCGATCGTATAATACATAAGACCGTCATGCTGCCCCATTACTTCACCATCTAAAGTCAACATTTTACCTGGTTGAGCAGGCAGATAATTCATCAAGAATGTTTTAAAGTCTTTTTCGCCGATAAAACAAATTCCTGTCGAATCTTTTTTCTTAGCTGTCGCAAGATCTGCTTCTTCAGCGATTCTCCGCACTTCTTTTTTATCCATTTCTCCAAGCGGAAACAATACTTTTGATAATTGTTCTTGAGATAATTGATTTAAAAAGTAAGTTTGATCTTTATTATTATCAATCCCTCTAAGCATATGAGTAACTCCTTTTTCATCTCGAGTTACGCGAGCATAATGACCTGTTGCAACATATTCTGCCCCTAGTTCCATTGCATAATCAAGGAAAGCTTTAAATTTGATTTCTTTATTACACATTACATCAGGATTTGGTGTTCTTCCTTTTTTGTATTCATCCAAGAAATAGGTAAATACTTTATCCCAATATTCTTTTTCAAAATTGATAGAATAATATGGAATACCAATTTTATTTGCCACTAACGCAACATCTTTATAATCTTCCGTTGCTGTACAAACGCCAAATTCATCCGTATCATCCCAGTTTTTCATGAAAACTCCAATTACATCATAACCTTGTTCTTTTAAAAGCAAGGCTGTTACTGAAGAATCCACTCCTCCGCTCATTCCGACAACGACTCTAGTTTTCGAGTTGTCAGTCATAAAATCACCATCATTTCAGTTTAGATTCTGAACTATACACGAATTGAAGGTTCGTAAGTTTCAGTCTGTTCCATTATACTTACTTAAAGAAAGAAATCAAGTTGTATTAAGGTCTTTTAATACAACTTGATCCCATTATAGTCTTTTTATGCTCTTTCTAAAACATTTTCTTCTAAAAATGTATTGAATATTCCTTCTACCATTATCCTTGCTTGTTCCTGATTCTCATCTTTATAAATATCAATCTTTTTCAGTCCATTGTTGGAAACCGTTACGATTTTCAATTCACTTAAATCTTTGGAAATTGTAATTTTCAGCTTTGGCGCTGCTTTATCAGTGACAAGCCTACTTAGTGTTCTTTCATAAGCAAAGGATCCATTTTTATTTTCTAAAAACCCATGATCCTTTAATGTATATCGTTTTGCTTCTGAGCTAACTTTATATTTATCTTTACTCCCTAACAATCCATCCATCGGCTTTGTAGCCATAATAAAATTCCTCCTTTTTTGGTTTCATTTCAATTTAAGCTAATTACTTTAAACGTTTAATAATGTTTGAAAGTTCAATAACAACATTTTCGATGTCTTCTTCAGTTGTACCCAGTCCTAAACTGATCCGAACTGTTTCGCTTATAGCTGGATGATCTACTCCAAACATTGCACTCAAGACATGACTAGGATCCACGTTACCAGCTGTACAAGCTGAACCTGTGGAAACTGCAATTCCTGCCAAGTCTAAATGAATCAACAATCTTTCTGCATCGATTCCCTTCAAATGTAAACTAACTATATGCGGCAGTGATGAGTCATAGGATCCATTAATTTCTAAGTCTACTCCTGCTTGCTTAAGGTTGTTAACAAGTTTTTCTTTAAGCTTACGATAATAGGCATTACGCTGTTTTTTATCTTTCATCATCAATTCAACAGCTTTTTGAAAGCCAATAATTGCGGGGATATTTTCTGTTCCAGCTCTTCTTTTTGTTTCTTGTTCTCCGCCTAGTATTAGGCTGGGTAACTTAATATTTTCTCTGCAATATAAAAAACCGATCCCTTTTGGTCCACCTATTTTATGAGCTGATACTGATAAAAGATCAATATTCATTTCGTCAACATCAATATCTTGAGATCCATAAGATTGTACAGCATCAGTATGAAAAACAACTGCGGGATTGCTGTTTTTTAATATAGAACCAATTTCTGCTATGGGCATAATAGATCCTACTTCATTATTTCCAGACATAATGGATACTAAGATCGTATCATTTCTTAAAGCTGCTTTTACTTGTTCTGCGCTAACAAATCCATCTTTATCTGCTGGCAAGTAAGTCACATCAAAACCCTTTGATTCAAGGTATTTCATAGGTTTTAATACCGCTTCATGCTCGATATTCGTTGTAATAATATGTTTTCCTAAAGATTCATATTTTTCTGCCGTTTTTAAAATGGCTGTATTATCACTTTCAGAACCACCACTGGTAATGATGATTTCATTTGATTTTGCGTGAATACTCCTTGCAAAAATAGCTCTTGCTTCATCCAAGTATCCTCTGCTTTTTCTTCCAAATTGATGGATACTAGAAGCATTTCCAAAAGTAGTCTGCATTGCTTCGCTCATAACTTCTATTACTTCTGGGTACATGGGACTTGTAGCTGCATAATCTAAATATATTGTACTTTCCATCTCTCCACATTCTTTCTATATTCTTCCTGGTTTCGATTTAATACAATTCTGGAAATAGCATTTCTAAAATGTCTCTGGTCAATCTTCTACCTTTTCCTTCGGTGACAAAAGCATGCATATGCATAGCAGGATTGAAATTTGCTTCAATTACAGTATAACCTGGATCCTCTGGAGTACTTGGTTTAGTGTAATCAGGAATAATCAGATCGATTCCTGTAACTTTCACTCCCAGTGGTACTGCCATTCTTGATGCAAGTTCTTTATAACTTGAATGCATTTTATCTGTATAATCTATTGAGTCTCCACCAGTTGAAATGTTTGAATTCTCTCTAAGGTAAACGATTTCTCCTGATTCAGGTACACTGTCGAATGTATATCCTTGTTCTTTTAAAGTCAATGCTTCAACATTACCAAATTTTATCTTTTCAAGAGGCGCTCTATGGTTTGTTCCTCTAAGCGGATCCATATTTTTTTGTTCAATCAGCTCTCTAACCGTCTGTCTGCCGTCTCCTTTTACGTTTGCCGGAACTCTATGCAGCACAGCTTTCACTTTTCCATCTAATATGAAAAAGCGATATTCCGTTCCAGTTGCAAATTTTTCAACTAGTATGGCTGTATCTTCTTTGAAAGCAATTTCCAGTGCTTCTTTAAAATCTTCTTCTTGAGGAGAGTTCTTAAATATCGAAATACCTAATCCATAGTTTGTTGATTTTGGTTTTACCACGACTGAACGATTCTTAAACTTATAATACGCTGCTGTTGCTTCTTCTAAAGATTGGAACTCTTCACCATCTGGAACATTAAAACCTTTACTCTTTAATATTTTTTTCGTTACCGTCTTATTTTCCATGATCCAGTGAGAAATATAGGTATCTTTGGCGGTCATGTTAGCATTTTTTACATATTCTTCATGACTTTTATACTGCAATTTCAAGAATTGATCATTTTCATCCAATACTTCTACTGTTATTCCTTTTTGAAGAGCATCAAACAGGAGTAACTGTGAAGACATCTCCATTCCTTCAAATCCATTTAGTAAATACGGTTTTCCCTTTGCTTCTTGCTTATACTGAGTACCAAGTTTTCGTCCTACTTTTAAATACTGATCGACTGAATCAATCTGTTGGGTCAATCGGGCTGCTAGTGTTTGAGATGGATCTTCTAAGGCCGCAATAGCCTGGTCAATGACTTCAAAGTATTCAGATTCGACTTTTAATTCACTAGCTATTGCCTGCATCTCTTGTAAAAGTTCCATTCCTTCTTGATAATAAGCTGATTTAGCAAATGGATCTTCTGAAGCTGTCTGTTCGTTTTTTTCTGTACCTTCTTTGATAGCTTCTTTTGCTTTTGAATCTTCTATCCAAATCATTAAAATAGAAAACAGATGAATGAAGCGAGCTTGTTCATTTGTAATTCCAAGCTTACTATAAGGATTTAAATCGAACAGACGAAATTCAACGTATTCAATTCCCGTATGATTTAACTGATCGATTTTTTTAGCGTTTCCTCTCAAACGTGCAGCACCATAAAACTCTCGCTCTTCACTTAATGTACCTTCAGCTACTAATTGTTCAATATCATTGACGTAGTGTGCAACCTCATCATATCTTACAATCACATCAGTTGAATTATGATATCCCATCGAGCTATTTCGCACGCTTCTAACTGGTTTTGTTAATGGTATCTCTTCTTTTGCTTGTTCAAAAAAAGAGTGATGTGCAAATGGCGCAGCACCATATAAATAAGTCAATATCCATTGATATCTCAAAAAATTTCTTGTTAATTTTAAATGCAGTTCATTTTTCACTTCTTTAATTGAGTCATGTTCTCTCTGATGCTCAAATATGCTTTTAACAAATTGTTCTGAAAAAGAAAAATTATAATGTATCCCACTGATCAGCTGCTTTTTCTTTCCATATTTTTCGGCAAGTTTTTCTCTATACTCAACTTCCTTCTGATCACGAACTCTTATGATTGGAATCTGTTCTGTTTCCGGAAGACAAGCTGGCATACTGAATGGCCAGATATATTCATCTGATTCAACGGACCGCTGTACAACATCATTCAATGCATTTAGCCATTTAAATGTTTCTTTTAAAGATTGCTCGGGGGGAGTAACCAATTCTAATTGAGCTTCACTAAAATCTGTTTGAATATACGGATGATAAGAACGATCCCCTAACAATTCTGGATGGTCCGTTAGAGCAAGCTTTTGATTGTCGTCTACACGTATACCTTCTTTTTCAATTCCGAAGGTACCTTCTAAAACTAATTTTTCAAGTTTATTTGTCTTGATTATATCTTTAATATTCATCATTATTCAAACCTCATCTTTGCTTTCTTGGAGCTGATTCAACTTACATATTATCACAAAGTCTCTCATTGAGACAGTATAAGATTACAGATATCTCTATAACGACATACAAACTTATGTTCAAATAAATAGAGATTCATTTAATACCGTGTTATACTAAAGATAAGATTAACAGAAAGGAGTCCTTGATTTGAGTCAACCCCTTGCATATCGAATGCGGCCAACTTCTATTGATACGCTTGTTGGTCAGGAGCATCTTGTTGGTGAAGGAAAAATTATCTGGCGAATGGTTGAAGCTAAAAGATTATCTTCAATGATTCTTTATGGCCCCCCTGGAATCGGGAAAACTAGTATAGCTAGTGCAATCGCCGGGTCAACTAAGTACGCTTTTCGTATGCTTAATGCTGCGACAGATACAAAAAAGGACTTACAAATTGTAGCTGAAGAAGCTAAAATGAGCGGAACAGTTATCTTACTTTTAGATGAAGTTCATCGTTTAGATAAACCAAAGCAAGATTTTCTTTTACCGCATCTTGAAAATGGTCGAATCATCATGATTGGAGCAACTACTGAAAATCCTTATATATCGATTCATCCAGCAATCAGAAGCCGCTCCCAAATATTCGAATTGTATCCTTTAACAGAATCTCAAATACAATCGGCACTACTTCGTGCAATCGATGATACAGAAAAAGGATTAGGACACTTAAAACTAAAAGTTGAAGAGCAAGCTTTGAAACATTTATCCAGAGGTACAAACGGTGACTTGAGAAGTGCTTTAAATGCACTGGAATTAGCAGCTGAATCAACCAAGCCTATTGCAGATAAAATGATTCATATTACACTTCCAGTCATTGAAGAATGTTTACAGCGAAAAGTTCTAACGCATGATAAAGATGGTGATGCGCATTACGATGTAATCTCTGCTTTCCAGAAATCTATTCGAGGTAGTGACGTGCATGGAGCTCTTCATTACCTAGCTCGATTACTTGAAGCAGGCGAGTTACAGATTGTCTGTAGGCGTTTAATGGTGACCGCATATGAAGATATAGGTCTAGCGAATCCTGCCGGGTCAGCTCGAGCTGTAACAGCTGTACAAGCCGCTGAGAAGCTCGGTTTGCCCGAAGCTCGTATTCCGTTAGCAAACGCAGTAATTGAATTATCACTCTCGCAAAAGTCAAACTCAGCCATAATTGCCGTAGATAAAGCTTTAAGTGATGTGCGTAATGGTAAAAGTGGTCAAGTACCTAATCACCTTAAAGATTCTCACTATAAAGGTGCAAAAGATCTTGATCGTGGAGTTTCTTATAAGTATCCTCATAATTTTCCCGGGTCATGGGTCAGTCAACAGTATCTACCAGACACACTAAAATCTGAAACTTATTATTTACCGAATCCTTCTAGTAAATTCGAAGAAGCATTAGCAAAACAGTATGAGAAATTTAATCTTTAAATAAAAAAACGTTTGCTACTAGTAAATATTGTTTAAATAGTCTCATAAAGCTAAGTCTCCTAATTGACAAATTCTATTTACCATGCTATTATAAGGATAAGATTTCTGAGGTGTACGCGGTGTCGACTAACTGTGTTGACCGAACATTTTTATTTTTGAATCGGGATTCTAAAAGGAAAATTTATGACATGCCTTATCACTTGGACGTCAGATGTTTTTCTGGTGAAGCCCACCTGCTATTGTGCGGGTTCAACCAAATACGACAATCAACCGGCACCATCGGATTTCTTGTACTTAGATGTTCAAACCACCCTGCTTTCGTAGGGTGGTTTTCTATTTTTTTATTTATATTTATTCCTTATTAGTGTATATTACTAAAGAATTTCTAGTATAATAACAGTAAGAAAACTATTTAAAGGAGTGGAAATTATGTTACAAGAATACAAAAGAATTTTAGTCGCAGTAGATGGCTCCCAAGAAGCGGAGAAGGCTTTTCGAAAAGCTGTTGAAGTAGCTAAACGTAATAATGCATCACTTGTACTTGCTCATGTTATTGACACTCGTGCTTATCAGTCATTTTCTACATTTGATGGCTCGCTCGCTGACAACGCCCGGGAAGAAGCAAAAAATATTTTAGAAGAATATAAGGAATACGCTAAAAAAGAAGGATTATCTGAAGTTGAAGTAGTCTTAGAGTTTGGGTCTCCGAAAGTTATCATAGCTAAACAGATACCTGAATCAGAAAATATTGATTTAATTATGTTGGGAGCTACCGGTTTAAATGCAGTCGAAAGAATATTTGTAGGTTCTGTTTCTGAATACGTCATCCGCCATGCAAGATGTGATGTCATGGTTGTTAGAACAGATTTAAAAAATGAAACAATTAAATAAATAAAAAAAACATTCTCCAAGATTCTGGAGAATGTTTTTTTACGTTCAAATAGCTTATTTAAGTTTTTCTACATCACGAGCAATCATTACTTCTTCATCAGTTGGAACTAATAATACTTTGACTTTAGAATCTTCTTTAGAGATAAAGCGTTCTTTTCCACGTACATTATTCTTCTCAGGATCAAGTTCCGCTCCCAAGAACGTTAGACCGTTTATAATATTTTCACGTGTTTCTACACCATTTTCGCCGATTCCAGCTGTGAAAACTATTGCATCCACACCATTCATAGTAGCTGCATATGAACCAATATATTTTCTTACGCGATCTTCAAAGATACGTAATGCTAAAGCTGCATCTTCATTGGTAGCTTCAGCGTCTTCTAAATCACGCATATCACTAGAAATTCCAGAAAGACCTTTCAGACCTGACTCATTGTTTAGAATATAAACCATATCATTTATATTTTCTATTCCTTCTTTTTCCATCAAGAATGGAAGTAAAGAAGCATCAATATCTCCAGATCGAGTCCCCATTGTTACACCTGCTAATGGTGTGAATCCCATTGAAGTGTCAATTGATTTTCCACCTTCAACAGCTGTAACAGATGCACCATTTCCTAAGTGACACGTAATGATTTTTAAATCTTCAATTGGTTTTCCCAACATATCAGCAGCTCTTTCAGCTACATATTTATGACTAGTCCCATGAGCACCATATTTACGTGCATTATGTTTTGTATAATACTCTTTAGGGATGCTGTACATATAATTTACTTTAGGCATTGTCTGATGGAATGAAGTATCAAAGACAGCTACACTTGTAATGTCTGGCAAAATTTTACGGAATGCTTTTATTCCTGTTGCATTGGCAGGGTTGTGTAATGGTGCAAACTCAGATAAGTCTTCAATTTGCTTAATAACTTCATCATTGACTAGTGCTGAATCATCAAATATCTCTCCACCTGCAACTACGCGATGTCCTACTCCGGTAATCTCATCAAAACTTTCAATGATATTTAGTTCAGTAAGTTGTTTTAATAACATTTCAACTGCTAATTCATGATCATTAATATCCAGTACATCTTCATATTTTTTACCTTCACCATATTTGATTGTGAAAATCGAATCGTTTAATCCAATACGTTCTACGATACCAGAAGCTAGTACTTTTTCTTCAGGCATTTCAAATAATTTCCATTTCAAGCTAGAGCTTCCAGCATTTATTGCGATTGTTTTAGTCATCCAAGTCTCTCCTCTTTGTTTTTAAAATAATTCTTTAAACTGGGTTTGTTTCCATTGATTAATTTCTTTTAGAAATTCCTGCATTGCTGCAATATTTTTGAAATCCGGTGTGGTAGCTAGTAAAACTTCTTTGGCTTGGGTTGTATTTTCACCTTTTTTTTGTACAATCAAGATTGATTTTCTTGATTGTTCTGTTTTGAATATTTCTTTTGGAAGAGTGATCATTCCTTGGAAATGACCAGCTTTTTGAATATAGGTTAATAATGACTTAGCCTCTTCAGTTTCAAAAATATTCGCTGGAACAAGATAAAATCCAAAACCGCCATCTTTAAGATACCTCATTCCTTGTTCAATCATTAAATGATGAGTGTAAGAATGTCCAGAATCAAATGATGTTTCATAGCCGCTGGCTTGTTCGTCAAGGGGATAATAGCCTACAGGCAAATCAGATACGATGCTATCTGCTGGATCAATCAGTAAATTGCTCAAGGCATCTTGATGAGTTAAGTTAACGGTCAAATTTTGTAAAGCAGCACTTACAGCTGCCAGCGATAATAATAAATCATCATTATCAATACCTGATAATTGAATTAATCTATTATCTTTTTTTAAAAAATAATAGATTGTATAAAGCAGGTTCCCTGTTCCTGCAGATAAATCTAATAAATGGTACGTTGTTGTTTTAGGGGGCGCAATGGTCTCAACTATGTATGCCATAAGTGAACCGATTGAATCAGGTGTCATTTGATGGTTTGGTTGTACATAGTCTTCCCGCATTCCTTTTAAAATAGAAAGTTGAATCCCTTGTCTTACTTCGCTAGGAGATATTTCAGAAAGGTCAAGCTGTTCATATATACTTTTCAGTTGAATTTGGGTTTCTCTTGAAGGTTTTCCTTCCATTACCCGAACAGTCTTATTATCTAACAAATTTTCTCCTGTTTCAATCAGTGCTTCCAGGTAGGAAGTTTGTAATTCCTCTTTTAAAACCTGAGAAGATTGATCAAGTGTTTGGTAGACAGTTTCAATTTGATCTGTCGACACCTTTTGCCCACCTTTCTATATCACTCTGCGTCTATATTCAAAAATAACTGATTGTGTATTGGAATCGAGAAAATAGTTTCTACACAATCTGCCTATTTTAAAAAAACACATCGTTTATAAGCTGAAATATTAATCTCTTTAACATACTTATTCTAACTGATTATCATGGTTTTCTCAAGGAATTTAGAAATTCAGAAATATGAAAAAAAGAATCAAGACGGCTTTTATAAAAAATCCGCTTGATTCTTAAAATAATTTCTAATTGTTTTATATCAAATTTGCTAATGAAGATAAAATAATCCTTTATCTTACCATCTTAGTTAGCAACTGGATAAACAGAAACTTGTTTTTTATTTTTACCTTTACGTTCGAAGCGAACAACACCATCCACTTTTGCAAATAAAGTGTCATCTCCGCCTTTTCCAACGTTTTCTCCAGGATAGATTTTAGTACCGCGTTGACGATATAAAATTGAACCACCTGAAACAACTTGGCCATCACCACGTTTAGCGCCTAAACGCTTAGATTGTGAATCACGTCCGTTAGTAGTAGATCCGCCACCTTTTTTATGAGCGAATAACTGTAGATTCATTTTCAACATTAGAATGCACCTCCATTATTATAATTTTTTTGTTTGATTTTTATATAATCAGGGGACTCTTCCTGTACACTTTTGAGTGATAACAATAAACTTTCCAATAAAATCTGTGCAGTATGTGACTGCTTTTCTGACTGACCATCTGGAAGTTTCATAGAGAGATACCCTCCCTCTTCTTCATCGATGATAATAGAAGGCGACAGTCCTGCTATTTCTATTATACTATTTATTGTACCAATACTAAGCGCTGAAACTGCAGCACATACAACATCCTGTCCATAAGGTCCAGACTCTGCATGTCCCGAAATCTCAATAGAAATGATTTCATTATTCTTCAAACGGTCAAACTGCGCTTGAATCATGTAAATCCTTCTTCCACTTATTTAGTTTTGATCGAATTGATCATAACTTTAGTGTATGGTTGACGATGTCCTTGTTTAGAATGAGAGTCTTTTCTACGACGATACTTATACGTAACTACTTTTTTAGCACGTCCTTGTTTTTCAATCGTAGCTTCTACTGAAGCTCCCTCAACTGTTGGAGTTCCAACTACTGCGTTGTCTCCTCCAACAAACAATACTTCTTCAAAAGTAATAGAATCTCCAGCTTCTCCGATTAATTTCTCAACGTAGACGGCTTTCCCTTCTTCTACTTTAATTTGTTTACCACCAGTTTTGATGATTGCATACATGTTTGTTGCACCTCCTTATTTAGTAAAGCATTTCTATATGCTTTCTATTGCACTTAGACTCGCCGTTATGAGTGACTTATTCAGTGCTTCAAAACTCAAAAACGAGCGGTTGTAGCTGTGGTGCCTCACAAATACAACATTAGTATTCTACCAGAACGAATGTGCAACGTCAATCATTATTTGTTGAATAACTTTTGCCAGAAAGATTTTTTTTCTTCTTTCAGAGTCATTAACGGTACTGTTTCTCCAAGAATTCTTCTTGCTATGTTTCTATAACCTTGTGATGAAATATTATCTGGATCTAATGCGACTGGATTACCTTTATTAGATGAGCGAACTACTTCATCATCTTCAAAAACAATACCTAGTAGTTCTACGGATAAATGTCTAGTGATTTCATCGATATCCATGACTTCACCTTTTTGCATCATGCGTTTTCTAATTCTATTGATAACCAGTTTCGGCGAGCCGATCTTAGTCTGTTCAACTAAACCTATAATTCTATCAGCATCTCTGATGGCGGATATTTCAGGTGTTGTGATCAGAATTGCATCATCTGCTGCTGCAATCGAATTTTTAAATCCTTGTTCTATACCAGCTGGGCAATCAATCAGAACATAATCATAGTCTTTGCTTAATTCATCAACCAATTCAATCATCTGCTCTTCGTTTATTACATTCTTATCAGCGTTTTGAGCAGCTGGCAGTAAGAATAATTGATCATTAAATCTTTTATCTTTAATAATTGCCTGATGTAATTTTGCACGACCTTCTATCACGTCTACGATGTCATAAATGATTCTATTTTCTAGTCCTAAGATAACATCCAAGTTCCTTAAACCAATATCCATATCTACTAAACAGATTTTTTTCCCTTGCAGAGCCAATGCTGTTCCAATATTAGCGGTTGAGGTTGTTTTTCCTACTCCGCCTTTCCCTGAAGTTATGACGATGGCTTTACCCATTAATTAATCCTCCTGTAACATTTCCTAATTCCGGTCTCAAATTTTTAATATCACTTAATGGTGATATCCTCAAAATATGTAAATCATCTAGATAAACAACCTCAACTGCAGAAGAACCCTCGCTCACTTTTGCATCTGGCTGTTCAATCACATGAACATGATCTACTATTCGTACTTGGGCATCATAAGAGAAATTCGCTACGACTACTGACTCTTTTTTTCCTTTTGCTCCAGCATGTGCAGTTCCTCTTAGATCACCTAAAATAAAGATGCTTCCTGTTGCTTTAACAATACCACCAGGATGTACGCTGCCTACAAGCAGCAAGTCTCCTTCAGCTTCAATAATCTGCCCACTACGGACTGTGCTGATCTGTAACTTGGGGCTGACTTCGTTATGCCACTTCAATGCACTGTCTATAGTCACTACTTCAGCTTCGATATTTTTTACTTTAAGATGAGATTTTTCTTCAATCAATGTGATTGTTGCATTTTTTTCTTTATCTGTAAATAATTTGTTTCCAGTTTTTATAGTCAATTCGAGAGGTTTATCCGCCGTTGCTTCTTTCTTTAATGGTTCAATCAGCTTAGATATTTCATCTAAGACTGTTTGAAAAGCAGCAGCTTGATCTACCAATAATTGAAATCCATCTTTTGTCCCTTTTAATGTTACAATCTTTTGCAAGCTCTTCACCTCTTTGTTAAAGACTGGAATATGATTACTCTTATTAGTGCAGTCAATTTACAATTGAATTTTTTATTTTTTAAAACTGATCTCATCTTTTTGAACAACACTTTGTGTTATTTTATCAATAGGATAACCGATTATCAATGTAGCCAGTCCATTAAATAAAAGAGTAGCTCCTAGTCTTTCAAGCAAAAATTCTTGAGTAGACATTGATGTAATATTAATTGCCCGGTATACACCAAAAACAAAGAATTCTAGTATGGTTACAACTATAATACTCAAGAGTAAATAGATAATCAAATTAGGCTGAAAAAAATTTCTGAATTGCAGAAGTACATAAACGATCACAGTAAAAATGGCCATATAAATCCCTAAGTATCCAGTGTAATAGCTGTCATAAACAAATCCCATCAATAAAGAAAGAATTATAATATGGCGAAAACTCAAATAAAAAACTAATATCAATAGTACTAACAAGGTTAAGTGCGGGATGATCATCCCGATATTAGTATCAAATGCGCCTTTTAGTTGAGCAGCAAATACACCATCTAATATTAGAGCAATTAAAAGCATGAGTAGCGGGTAGAGGATTTTTTTCCATTGACTCATCACTCTTCCCCGCTTTCAGCTGAACGATCAATTACTGTTACATATCGAATATGTTCAAAGTCAGTTGCTGGTTTTAGATATACTTGTTGCGCAAGTCCGTGATCATCCATTGTAACCTCATCAACTGTTCCGATCACAAGAGACCTAGGAATTGAACCGCCTAATCCAGAAGTAATCACTTGTTCACCTTCCGAAATTTCAGCAGTTGATGTAATTTGGGTCATGATCAATCTATTTGTATCAGTATCATATCCCGTAATTAATCCATTGATCACTTCTTCCGATAGAATTTCTGCCGAAACCTGATTAGAAGATCCCTCAAGGTTAGTTAATAAAACTACTTTAGAGCTAGTAGGATCAGTTTCGCTGATTCTACCAATCAAACCATTTCCAGACATAACAGACATTCCCTTTTCAAGACCGTCCTGTTCACCTCTGTCAATGATAACCTGATCAACCCAAGAATCTGGATTTCTTGAAATAACTGTACCAGAGATAGTTTGAAAATCGGTAAGTGAATCTTTCAACTCTAATTCTTCTTGCATTCTTTCATTTTCATCTCGTAAGACAGCTACTTCAGCTTGTGTTTCATAGATACTGTCAATTTCTTTTTTCAATCGTTGATTTTCTTCAAAAGTATCTTGTAATTTATTGATTGAACCAAATACGTCACTAACTGCATTGACAGGTTTAGAAAAAACTCTACCTGTTACAGCTGTGATATCATTTGTAAATTGCTGAATAAAAGTCACTGAACCAGACTGGCTAAGTGATAAAGACAACAAAGAAACAAAAAGAATCACACTAACTAAAAGGACAATCATTTTTTTATTTGTAAAAAACTGATTCAATAGTCACACCTCTAATATTATAGCTCTGGTTATTCTACCATAATTTAAAGCAAAATCGTAGTGTATTCTAACCGAATACTAAAGCTTTACATAGCCTCTGTAGCGTCTGTTATCAATAAATAAGCGGGAAAGATAACCTCCCCGCCTCTTTATATTATTGAATTTATTAATTATCTACTTTGTTTACGGTAAAGATCCAAATGATTTAATGCTTCTCCAGTACCAATGGCAACACAGTTTAATGGATCATTTGCTACAAAAACAGGAACTTCCGTTTGTTCAGCAATAACTTCACTTAAATGTTTCAGCATTGCTCCTCCACCTGTTAAAACAATTCCTCTATCGATAACATCGGCTGAGATTTCAGGAGATGTATCTTCCAATGTCCCTTTAACAGCTATAACAATACTATCAACAACTTCTTGAATAGCTTCAGCAATATCTACTGCTGAGATTTCTATCGTTTTTGGCAGACCCGTCAATAGATCACGGCCTCTAATATCTGTTGAGCCTAATTCGCGAGCTGCTTCTATTGAAGCACATCCTAATTCCATTTTTACGGATTCAGCTGTTCTATCACCAATTAATAAATTGTATTTATTCCGGATATAATGGATGATTGAAATATCCATTTGGTCTCCAGCCATTTTAATTGTACGGCTGCTGACAATACCACCCAAGGAAATTGTTGCTACATCAGTAGTACCTCCACCAATATCCACTACCATACTACCTGTAGGATCATTAACTGGCAGACCTGCACCAATTGCTGCTGCAAAAGGTTCTTCGATTAGAAAAGCTTCTTTAGCTCCAGCCATTTTTGTTGCATCAATAATTGCTCTTTTTTCAACTTCTGTACCTCCGCCCGGTACACATACCACAACACTTGGTTTTGAAGCTCTTTTGCCGATTCCTTTACTAATAAAATACTCCATCATAGCAATTGTTGTATCATAGTCAGCTATGACACCGTCTTTCATAGGACGAATGGCAACAATACTGCCAGGAGTACGTCCAATCATTTTCTGAGCATCTAATCCGACTGCAACTACTTCACCAGTAGTATTGTCTTTTGCAACCACAGACGGTTCACCTAGTGCTATTCCTTTTCCTTCAACATATACATTTGTGTTAGCTGTGCCTAAATCTATTCCGATTCCTTTATTGTTAAACCAACGCACTTGTTCGTTCCCCTCTCAAAATAAAACATTAAGATCTTTGTTTAACAGTCAGTTATTTTAAATTGCAAAGATTCATTGCTTCATTGTACCTTTTTATCAAAAATTTTTCACTATTAGTTTATGACTTTAATTCTTTTTTTATATATTTGACATTAAACTGATAGAAGATAATGAATTTGTTGTTTTATTCTAACATAGGATACATTGAGTAATCTATAAATATGTATAATGAATTAAAATTTCGAACCTTAATTATTTTAACATTATTAAATATATTTAATAACATTAAAAAACCGAGAGAACGAATATCGCTCTCTCGGCTGAAAATTTTTAAGTTTAATTAAGCTTTTTCTACGTTAGCAGCTTGAGGTCCGCGTGCGCCTTCTTCAATATCAAAAGTTACAGCTTGTCCTTCTTCTAATGATTTGAATCCTTCTTCGTTAATAGCTGAGAAATGTACGAATACATCGTCTGCGCCTTCACGTTCGATAAATCCAAAACCTTTTTCTGCGTTAAACCATTTTACTGTACCATTTTCCATATTACTTTTTCCTCCTCGTGCCATAAGCACATTCTATTTCACATTATTGCTATAGGTAACGAATCGGAATGTTCTTACACATTACTTTTTTCTTTCCCTAACAAAATGCTAAGTAAAGTATAGCATGGGCATTTAAATAAAGCAAGCATTTGGTTGAATCTTTTTCAAAAAAAATAAACTTTTTTTTGAAATTTATAAACTTTTCTCTAACGCTTTTTCACTATAATCAATTCTTTTTTTGCTAATTGATTTTATTATGGATGCTTGCTAAATAATACCGTATTCTTTCAAGCTTACATAACTATTTTCACCAATTATAAAATGATCCAGTAGATCTATACCGATCATTTCTCCCGCTTTTTTCATTCTTTTTGTAAAAGATAAATCTGCTTCAGAAGGTTCAGGATTACCTGAGGGATGATTATGGGCAATGATAATTCGAGCAGCTGCATATTTTACAGCACCCCTATAAATTTCTCTTGGATGTGCTACCGAACTGTTCAGACTTCCTTTAAAGACAACTTCTTTTTTTATTATCTCATTTTTAGTATTTAAATAAAGTGCCATAACATGTTCTTGTTGTAAGCCTCCAAGCTCTTCTTGAAGTAACGTACCTACAAATGAACTGGATGTAACTGTCCCTTCTTTTATCTGCGAAGCTCTTGCAACTCGGTTTCCAAACTCAATCGCCGCTATCATCTCAATTGCCTTTGCGTTTCCAATTCCATCAATACTTACTAATTCTTCTACTGTCACATGTCTCAACATAAACAAATTATCAAATTCGGATAAAACTTTCATACTCAATTGAAGAACATTTTTCTCTTTTGTTCCTGTTCTTAATAAGATAGCAAGTAATTCATGATTTGCTAATGCTTTCGCTCCATATTCTGTTAAACGCTCTCTTGGTCTGGATTGTTCAGGTACATCGGTAAATTTATGTGAAGTAACCTTCATACTGACTTTCCTCCTTTTCAAATAAAAAGAGGGAGCGTTACTCGCTCCCCCTCTTACTTATTAAACTTACAAACTAGTTTTCAAAATAATTAAATTAATTTTCAATGTAATCAACTACTTTGGTTAAGTCCGGTAATATATCTGTTGCTTTTTCTTTAGCTTCTTCATTCGGACTGATTAAGTCAGGAATCATAATAACCGGTATACCAGCAGCATGTGCGGCTCTTACACCATTTAACGAGTCTTCCAATACCAGTGCCTCAGAAGGATCTGCAGTAGTTTTACTTAATGCTTTTAAAAATATTTCTGGATCTGGCTTAGAGTCTCTAACTTCATCTCCACCAACTACTCCAGTAAAATACTTTGATAACCCAGCATTATTCACCAGTTTCTCTACCATATTTCTTTCCGAACTAGAAGCAACGATCATTTCTATATTTTTGCTTTTTAAATATTTTAGTAATTTTTCCAGACCCATTTTTTTTGGTAAAGCTTTTTCCAATAAAGCTTTTTCTATATCGACTTTACTTTGCTTAATAAAACGATCGGCAAGGTGTTCATCAGCTTGTTCCAAACGAATAGCTGCAAAGAAATCTTTATCACTCGCTCCAATGAATCGTTCATAAAAAGGATAATCAAAAGGCATTCCAATTGAGTCGGCTGTGGCTTGATTAGCACGATAATACATTGATTCAGTATCAAACATCAATCCGTCCATATCGAACAAGACTGCTTTTACCTTAGGCATATTATTCTCCTTTTAGCATTTTTAATTTTTCTAACTGATCAGAAACAGAGGAATATCTCTGATGGTACTCCTGCTCTTTATTCCGTTCTTCTTCAACTACTTTTGCTGGAGCATTTTGAACAAATTTCTGGTTAGATAACTTTCCTTCAACTCGTTTAATTTCTTGAGTCCATTTATTTAATTCTTTTTCTAAACGACTGATTTCCTCATCAAAATCAACTAATCCAGCTAATGGCAAGAATATTTCTGCTCCTGTTATTACAGAAGTCTTAACTTCATCCGGTACTATAATCTCTGTATCAATGGTCAAATTCTCCGGATTACAGAACCGTTCAATGAAGCTACGATTATTTATAAGGAATTCTTTTTCTTGCTCAGACTTCGCTTTTACTAATATATCGATTTTTTTAGATAATGGACGATTAACTTCTGCCCTAATTGTTCTGACAGATCGAATTAAATCAATCAGCATATTCATATTATCAATTGCTTCCTGGTCATTAAACGCGCTCTCAGGAGTAGGATATTCAGCAGTAACTAGTGACTTTCCAACGTGTGGCATATTCTCCCAAATTTTTTCTGTAACAAAGGGCATAATCGGATGCAGCAAGCGAAGAGTCTGGTCAAGGACATGAATCAAGATACTTCTAGTTGATTTTTTTTCATCCTCTGAACCATTAAATAAAATTTCTTTGCTCATTTCAATATACCAGTCACAATAATCATCCCAAATAAATTTGTAAAGAGCACGACCCGCTTCACCAAACTCGAATTTCTCAAATAATTCGGTAACTTGTGTAATCGTTTCATTCAATCGAGCCAAGATCCATTTATCTGCAATAGATTTTTTGCCATTTAGGTCAATGTCTTCGGTTGTGAAATCATCTAAATTCATGATTACATAACGACTTGCATTCCAGATCTTGTTGATGAAGTTCCAAGCCGCATCCATTTTTTCATAACTAAACCTTACATCTTGACCAGGTGCTGATCCATTAGACAAGAACCAGCGTAAAGCATCTGTTCCGTATTGATCGATAACTTCCATAGGATCTATACCATTACCAAGAGATTTACTCATTTTTCTTCCTTGTTCATCACGAATCAAACCATGGATCAATACGTGTTTAAATGGTCGCTCATTTGTAAATTCCAGACTTTGAAAAATCATACGACTTACCCAGAAGAATATAATATCATACCCTGTAACTAAAGTACTGGTTGGGAAATAACGCTTAAAGTCTTCTGCTTCAATATCTGGCCAACCCATTGTTGAAAAAGGCCACAAAGCTGAACTGAACCATGTATCTAAAACATCATCATCTTGTGTCCAGTTTTCAATGTCTTCGGGTTCATGTTCACCCACATACACTTCTCCAGTTTCTTTATGATACCAGGCGGGAATACGGTGTCCCCACCATAACTGTCTTGATATTACCCAGTCATGAACGTTATCCATCCAGTTATTAAAAGTTTTTTCAAATCGTTCAGGAACAAAGTTAACTTTGTTCTCTGTTTTCTGATTATTGATAGCTTGCTCAGCTAATGGCTCCATCTTAACGAACCATTGAGTAGAGAGCCTTGGTTCAACTACAACTCCTGTACGTTCAGAATGTCCAACGCTATGAACCATTTCATCCACCTTGATCAGGTATCCCTGTTCTTTTAAATCACTAACGATCCGTTTTCTAGCTTCAAAACGATCCAATCCTGCATAATCACCAGCAAGGTCATTCATTGAACCATCATTGTTCATTACGTTAATCCGTTTTAAGTCATGACGATTTCCTACTTCAAAGTCATTCGGATCATGCGCTGGAGTAATTTTAACGACTCCTGTACCAAATTCCATTTCTACATACTCATCTGCGATGATTGGTAATTCTCTTCCTACTAAAGGAAGCGTCAGTGTTTTTCCAATCAGATGTTGATAACGATCATCTTCTGGATGGACAGCTACTGCTGTATCCCCTAACATTGTTTCAGGACGTGTAGTAGCAATTTCTAACGCACCAGATCCATCCGTTAATGGATATTTCATATGGTAAAATGCACCATTCACGTCTTTATGGTCTACTTCAATATCTGATAAGGCTGTTTGAGCTTTAGGATCCCAGTTTATAATATACTCACCGCGATAAATTAGACCTTTATTGTAAAGGTCTACAAATACTTTATTTACTGCCTTGTTTAATCCTTCATCCAAAGTAAATCTCTCACGGCTATAGTCTACAGATATACCTACTTTTGCCCATTGCTCTCTAATATTTTCAGCATATTCTTCTTTCCATTCCCAAACCTTTTCTAGAAATTTTTCTCTTCCCAAATCATGACGGGAAATTCCTTCTTGGGCAAGTTTTTCTTCTACTTTAGCTTGGGTTGCGATTCCGGCATGGTCCATTCCTGGTAACCATAATGCATCATACCCTTGCATTCGTTTTTGTCGGATAATGATGTCTTGTAAAGTTGTATCCCAAGCATGTCCAAGGTGTAATTTCCCTGTTACATTTGGTGGTGGAATCACAATAGAATAAGGTTCTGCTCTCTTGTCTTCACTTGGTTTAAATAAGTCTTGATCCAGCCACTTTTCATATCGTCCAGCTTCAACTTCTGCAGGCTGGTATTTCGTTGACATTTTTATTTCTTCTGTCATAAAAATCACTCCATTTCGTTTTTTTGGCTTTTATAGATTGGTTTAATGATGAATATCCGCTTTGCTATGTCTAGTACTCTACCTGTAAGCCTGTTTCGCTGTGCTCAAAGGCATAACGGATTCGTAACTCACGAATCCATCAACTCGCTTTGCTTCGAACGGACTTTCGAATCGATACTACGCTCCACTTCGTTACGCCTAGTACTTTGTCCGTAACTCGCTTTGCTTCGAACGGACAAAGCAAAAAGCATCCGTCCTATTATTACAATAGGACGAATGCTTACTCATTCGCGGTACCACCTAAATTGATTGAAGAAAATACTTCTTCAAACCACTTCATAAACGGGGGTAATGACCCGTTACCTCAAACAAAGCTACTGATACTATTCACTCTGTTAGCTCACAAGCTACTTTCTCAATCCAACTCATTAGGGATTTCCACCATACACCCATTCTCTTAAATAAAATTAGAAAGATACTCCTCTTGTTCTCAGCTAAATATTTATTTACATTCTATCAGACTACCCTTTTAAAAGAAAGGCTTTCTTTTATGTCATTTCTGCTTCTTCATGTCTAGCAGCTGCGATTGCTTCTTCATAGTTAGGGTCTTGAGACATTTCCTTGACGACTTCCCTATAAACAATTTGCCCTTCTCGATTCAAAACGAATACTGCACGAGCAGTTTTATCCATTTCTTCAACATAAAGACCATAGGCTTTAGAAAATGAACGATCATTGTCATGTAACAGGTCCATATCGATTTCTTTAGCAGAACACCAGTCTCTTTGTTCTTCTTTTGTATTTGTTGAAATAGATAAAATTCGTGTATTATTTAAAGTCCGCGCCATTTCATTAAATTTCGCCGTTTGTCTAGAACATGTACTTGTATTGATGTCTGGAAAAGTACTGATTAGTACAACTTCACCTTTATAATCTGATAAACTGATTGTTTTTTCGTTCAAATCATTTAAAGAAAAATCAGGAGCTTGTTCTCCTTTGGCAGGTACAGTTGAATTTGTTGTAAGTGGCTTACCTTTCATCATTACATCCATGTTAACACCCTCTCTCTTTCAGTTAGTATCTCCATTTTAACGTTAAGATAAGAAATTGTACAACAAAAACTACAACAGATCTTCAAAAATGTGCTTTTGTTTAGACTCCTGATTATTATTTGCTGATATCTCTTCAATCTTAATGCCTTGAATCGCCCTTTCTATTAAACCATGGATATCCATTTTTTCCTCAATTTCAAGTACATGCACTAATTTAGGTTTAGTTCTTGGTTTTGGAGGCGTAAAAATTGTACAACAATCTTCGTAAGGTAAGATTGCCAATTCAAAGGTATTTATTTTTTGAGCAACTTCAATGATATCTGTTTTGTCCATAGAAATAAGCGGTCTTAAAATTGGTGTATGTGTCACTTCATTTATCACAGACATACTTTCCATCGTCTGAGAAGCGACTTGTCCAAGTGATTCTCCATTGATAATAGCTAATCCAGACCGCTGTTCTCGCAATTGATCCGTAATACGCAACATCATTCTTCTAGTAATCGTCATAATATAACCTTGCGGAACGACTCTCTTGATCGTTTCTTGAATTTCAGTAAAGGGAACTTCTATAAAAGGAAGTGGACCAGAGAATTTGACCAGTTTTTCAGTTAGATCTTTTGCTTTTTGTAAAGCCTGCGGACTAGTATAAGGCGGGCTGTGGAAATGAACAGCCTCTACTTGTATGCCTCTTTTCATAGCATAATAGCCTGCAACTGGCGAATCAATGCCTCCGGATAACATTAACATCCCTTTACCACTCGTTCCCGTTGGTAATCCTCCAGCTCCTTTAATTGAATCTATAGATAAAAAAATCCCATCAAGTCTAACTTCTACACGAACATTAATATCTGGCTTTTTCATTTTAACTTTAATTTCTGGAATAGAGTTCATGATATATTCGCCTAACATCTGGTTAACTTCGTTTGTATCAAACATCCATTCATGATCTGCTCTTTTTGTATTTACCTTAAATGTTCGACCAGGTTCATAGTTAGATTTAACTAAAAACAATGCCGCTTCTTTAGCTTTTTCAATCGACTTTTCTACCTTTATTACTGGAGATATCGTTTGTATACCAAAAATTACTTTTAATTTATTTATAATTATATCTGCACTTTCATCATTTAATTCAATGTGCATACGGTCTCTATGAGATTTGATTTTCAAACCTCTATATTCATTAAGTGCATTTTTAACGTTATTATCTAACTGCTTAATAAATTGTTTTTTATTTTTACCTTTTGTAGATAATTCTCCATATCTTACCATAACTTCTGTAATCATATATATCCTCTATTCTATTGTATAGCTTTAAAAGAATGATAGATTTCATCAAATATTTTTATAAAGCTTTTAAGTTCTGCCAATGTATTATCTTCAGACAAACTGACTCTAATTGCTGTTTCAGCTCTACTTTTAGGAATACCCATAGCTAAAAGTGTACTTGATTCGACCTTTTTTCTGCTTGAGCATGCGCTAGTTGTCGAAACATAGACTCCCCTTTTTTCGAGAGCATGTACTGTTACTTCTCCTTTAATACCCTTAACACCAAAACAAAGTATGTGCGGGGCTCGCTGTTCGGGTGAAAATACTTCGATATTTTTTTTAGTATCTAAATACTTTTTTAATTCTAAAGTGAGCTCAGTTTGAGTTCCTGCTTGTTTTTCAGAAATTAGTTTTAAAGCTTTTGCCATTGCTACGATTCCCGGAACATTTTCAGTCCCACTTCGTAATCCAGCTTCTTGTCCGCCTCCACTTAGTAACGGAGCTAGTTTTCGACCTTTTTTTACATACACAAAACCTGTACCTTTCGGACCATGGAATTTATGTCCTGAAAAAACAGCCATATCTACTCGGCTTTGTTCTCCTAACTTTA
The DNA here is from genome assembly GCF_900114235.1 of Marinilactibacillus piezotolerans. Classification (GTDB taxonomy): domain Bacteria; phylum Bacillota; class Bacilli; order Lactobacillales; family Carnobacteriaceae_A; genus Marinilactibacillus; species Marinilactibacillus piezotolerans. The sequence continues at coordinate 35,066 of NZ_FOSJ01000017.1, forward strand.
AATCGATTTTACCAACAGTTTGAACTGCATCAACGTGAAAATGAATAGAAGGATAATCTTTCAAGGCTTCACCGATCTGTTCAATAGGTTGTACACTACCCGTTTCATTATTGACTGCCATTACAGAAACCAGCACAGTATCCTCTCTTAAAGCATGTCTAAGCTTCTCAACTGAAATAATACCTCTCGAATCTACCGGGAGATACGTCACTTCCCATCCCATATTTTCTAGTTGTTTTATTGATTCCAATACTGCTGGATGCTCTATTTCTGAGGTGATTAAATGCTTACCAAAAGCTATTTTTTCAATTGCTGTTCCTTTAACAACCCAATTGTCTCCTTCAGTTCCACCACTAGTAAAAAAAATCTCTTCAGGTTTAACATCAATTGTTTCAGCAATTAAATTTCTTGATTGTGTCAATAATCCCGTTGTCGTCTCTCCAAGTTCATGTAAACTCGATGGATTACCAAAATACATCGAATTTACTTTATTAAAAGTATCCAAAACAGACGAATCAATTTTTGTTGTGGCGCTATTATCTAAATAAATCATTTATACACTCTTTCTATTCTTTCAGTAATCTTTTTTACGTAGCATAATACCAAAAGATATATATTTTAGCAAATTAGCGAGAAGCTTCTACTCACCAAAAGAGCTAGAATGTGAATTCAAATCACAACCTAGCTCTTTTAATTATACTTCTCAACTCAAGAGAAGTTTTTCTCTTTTCTATATTGTTTTTGAACTTCTTCAAAAGCTCCTGGCTCAATTGTTTCCAGTTTTTCTCGAACCATTTTTAATGAGGTTTTATAATCAAAGTCTTCTGAAAACAAACTGCGACTATATTTGATTGTCTCCATCACTTCACTGTGCTCATTTTTATATCGGTATAATCGCTGACTGACAAGTTCGCTTAGCATCGCTTGATCTACTAGTTCATCTGTATCTTGAGCTAACTGTTCCACATCATCTTCACACATCTCATGCAATTTAAAAACTTCTGTCATATCCAGTTTAGGTTTAGCCAAGCTCTGACTTAATTGTTCTATATGGTCAGTAGTATAAAAGAAAAAGTCGAGATACTCAGATGGTAATCCTGGAAGATGCCTGCTTTCAACATATCTCTTCATTTCACGCATTGCAATTTCCATTTCTTCTAAATCTTGTTTTATTTCTAATTCGCTATTTCTATAATCACTCAAATGCTTACTGATCGTTGTCGATTTTTCATTCATCTCTTGTAATTGATCAAACATTAAGTTCAACAATTGACTAGCTTGGGAAAATGGAACACTCTCTTCTGCTAATTCTTCATTGATTTTCATATATAATTTTTCTTGTTCTGCGATTGTTTCTTGTACTTGAGTCGCTTCGCTCCTTTCATCTCTATATAAAAGATAACTCTGGGATAGTCTATCTATTTCAATAAACAACTTACGGTTCTGTTCTTTAAGATAATGAAATATTTTACGTATTTGGTTGAGCAATTCGTTGACTTCTTTTTTTGATTCTATTTCAACTTCTAACTTATCATAAATTTGTTCTATTTTTGCTTCGAGCTCTGCCAATAATTCTTCTGCTTTTTTTATTTCAAGCGAACCAATCAAACTATTTGTATTTTCTATTTTGACATGTGTTTGAGCCAGATCCTCTTTTATTGAATCATCAGGGAATATATAGCCTTCCTGCTGCAAGGATCGATACCCACTTTCCAACTCTTCAATTTGTTCTAGTATCTCATTGTCGACTTTTTTGAGAATCCCAGGTACTTCAGTCATATAATTTTCCATTGCAGTAATGGTCTCTTCAAGTTGTTTTAATAAGAGATTTGCCTCTTCATGATCTCCAGCAGCTGTCAAATGAGAAAAAGTTGAAAAATCTGTTTCCATTGTACCTAATTTATCTTCAAGCGCATCAACTGCTCTTCCGAATGAAAAACTCTTAGCTAATAGATCTTTACGGATCATATGATATCTTTTCTTGATAGATTCTATTTTTTTGAGATTTGCCTCTTCACGTTGCATTAATTCATCTAAAGCTGTATTTAAACTATTTAAAGATTGTTGGATTTCAACAATTTTTCTTTCAGCCTCTTCTTCGTGCTGACGTGCTTTTTTGAAACGGTAACGATCCGTAGCTTGTTCAGCTTCAAATAACAAGCTTTCGATTGTCGGAAATTGTTTTGTTTCAATCTGATCCCATTGTTCTTTTAGTTCCTCAGCTGTTTCTCTCGATTGTCCAGTCATACTTCTATTATTGACAGCTTGTATTTTATCCAATGGGAACTGGTTCATTACTTCAGATTTTCTTGAATCCAGCTCATCTATTGATTTGTAATGATTTTTTCTGATGATATACATTGCTATGTAAAGTGCGACGATCAACAACATTAATATAACAACAACAATTTCTAACGACATGAACTTTCCCTCCGACTAGGCTTTATATACATAAATTCCCTGCCTGCTTTTCTCTTCTTAACAGTATATCAAATATTGAGGAAATATGTTATACTTACAAGCAAATTCTCTAAAATAGGTTCAAGAAACCTATAGAAACTTATAAAAAATCAATTTTCTTTTTAAAATTTGTACTTAATGGAAAGGTGATAAAATGAGCACAGTCAAACCTAAACATATGCTGAATAAACAGCTAGATGCTTTATTAGAAGACGAAACAAATAGAGTAGCAAATTTAAGTAACGCTTCTGCGTTATTATTCGAACAATTATCTGAAATCAATTGGGCAGGGTTCTATTTATGGGAAGATTCTGAAAACGAACTTGTACTTGGGCCTTTCCAAGGAAAAGTAGCTTGTGTTAGAATCGAAAACGGATCTGGTGTATGCGGGACTGCTTTTAAAGAACAAAAGACTTATCTTGTTAAAGATGTACATGAATTTCCTGGACATATTGCTTGTGATGCGGCAAGCGAATCTGAAATTGTTGTTCCTCTTACAAAAGATGGCATACAAATTGGTGTTTTAGATATAGATGCACCGATAAAAAATCGTTTTACAGAAGAAGATCAAGAAATAATAGAAGAATTTGCAAGTGTTTTACTGAAACACCTCTAAAATACGCAACAAAACCTACTGAACATCTGGAATGGTAGTATTCAGTAGGTTTTTATTCTTGTCTATGAAAAATCAGGTTGTTCTAATTCCAGTTCTTCATTTTGGGATAAAACCACTTATTCATTTTATTTAGATTATCCAGTGATAACCATTCTTAATAATCATGTTTATCCGATAATTTTATATCTTGAAAATTATTTATCTTAACACTATAAATAATTCCAGTAACTTGTTGATGGGTTTCATAATTAATGTAATTTAAGCATTTAAAATAATTTTGACTAGGTAGTTCTTTCTTGATCATAAACGAAGTATAATACATCGTTAAGCGAATTCTTCAATTAAAGACTATTTGCTTATCCTTTTTAATAATGTCCTGATAACTTTTTTATTAATTTATTATAAGGACCTATGCTCTCCAAGTGTCTCTTAACTTTCAATTCTACCCAATCATTCTTATTTCTCACCATAGATTATTTTGTCGTTAATTTTTTATACTGTAGAACTAAATTTTACTTTCAACGATTTCTTGGCATCAATTATCAAACTTGGAAAAGTTATTGTTGAAGAATTCCTTGGATCTACTTTTACTGATCGGAAAATATTGCCATCTTCTTTATTCCAATTAATTTGATGAAATACTCCATTTTTATCATGGTACTCAAGCAGTTCACATTCAAATCCAGCTTCTGAAAACAGCTTACCTAAAGTCTCAAAATTATAGACCGTTTTATGTGAAGCTGCCGGATGATTAACTGGACCGGGACCACCTACTTGAACAACTTTTCGGTATTCTTTATTAGGAAAGTAACCATCTGGAACAGCACATCTAAAATATCCGCCAGGTTTTAAATACTTCCAACATAATTTTGCTGCCGTTACTCCTTCATCATAAGTAAAATGCTCCCAAACATGTTCTGCTAGCAACACATCAATTGTTTCAATTTTAAAGTTTTCATCCCATGATGCCTCTTCTAATACATTCAAATCCTGTTCTTGTGTGTGAATCCATCCTGGATTATTGTTATACTCTCCCGCTCCAATAACAACTCTTAATTTCTCCATGTTTCTCATTCCATTTCTCCTTTTAGTTATCCTGTAAAAAGTAATATCCTCCTTCTAACTGAGTCAGTAAATCTTCATATGTTTGCATTTGCTTCTCAATTCTTTTGCGCCACATGGCTTTTGCGGTTACTGTTGCAAACTCCTCTTCAACACCCAGAAGTTTTTCTCTGCTTTCTAATCGTTCCTTTAAGTAATTAATTTGTTCTTTTACTGTTTTATCATAAAATTTATGATAAGACAGACTTTCAAATGTTCGATAAATGTCGAATCGATCAAGGTTATCACTATCCGATATTGTTAGAGCATTGATTGATAATTCTCCTCTATCCATTCCTGGATTTCCATCTACATGACTAGCAATACCAAGTAAAATTTCTTCTTTCTGATTTTCAGTTAAGTTTAATTCATTTAAAAAATCTTCAGATATTTTTGCACTATTACGTCCATGATTTTCCCAGTCTTCTTTACTCTCAAATTCTATTGCATAACTAATATCATGTAACAATGCACCAATCACTACAACATCTTTGTCTAAATTTTCTTTTTCGGACAAATCCATAGCAATTTTTGAAACTCATAAGGTATGCTGATATCTATACTCTTTAGCATTTGGATTTTTCTTAAAATAAACACTATTATTATATGTATTCTGCAAAAATTTTAATGTTTTCTCTATGTTTTCCATTCTTTCTCTCCTAACACTTTCTCGTTATTTTTATAGTTTTTGTATTTCTATTGATCAGTTTATCATATAGATCTTTTTAATTAAATTATTAATAGTTTAATTTTAGAAAACAAAAAAGCCTGCACATTGCTGCAGGCTTTTTTGAACCAGTTAAAATTAACGGTTATAGTATTCAACGATGTATGAATCATCGATGTCCGCTGGCATTTCTTCACGTAATGGTAAACGTGTAAGTGAACCTTCCAGTTTTTCTTCATCGAAAGTGATGAAATCAGGACGACCGTATAATGATTCAACAGATTCTTTAATAATTGTTAAGTTTTTAGATTTCTCACGTACTCCAACAACTTCTCCAACTTGAACGCTGTAAGAAGGTATGTCAACGCGTTTTCCGTTAACAGTGATGTGTCCGTGGTTTACTAATTGACGTGCTTGACGACGAGTAGTTGCTAGACCTAAACGGTATACTACATTGTCTAAACGTTGTTCAAGTAAGATCATGAAGTTAACACCGTGTTTACCTTCACGAATTTTACCAGCTTTTACGAATAAGTTGAAGAATTGACGTTCATTTACTCCATACATATAACGTAACTTTTGTTTTTCTTTAAGTTGCATACCATATTCTGATAATTTAGTACGGCTAGTTGGTCCGTGTTGCCCTGGAGCATAAGGACGACGAGCTAATTCTTTACCTGTTCCTGAAAGTGAAATGCCTAAACGACGAGATTTCTTCCAAGAAGATCCTGTGAAACGTGCCATGATTGTATTCCTCCAATAATTTTTTTGGAGTAAAATAACGGGATAGAAATTCAGTATTACGTGCAGTTTCTATGAACTTTCGCCATTGCAGCCGCAGGTTACTCATTAACTTACCTTAAGAAACTGTTGACGCGGATACCATTTCTTGCTGCATTATTTTACACAAAGACTATTGTACCTCTTTATAAATATAAAGTCAATAACTAGATCAAACTAAAACCTCAAAGCAGTATCTAAAATAGATATTGCTTTGAGGTTTTTAACAAGATTTATTGTTCATAAAAATTAATTAAAATCTTAGAGTTGCTGCGATACCTGTATCGGAAGGCATACTCGCCTTATCAAGAATATATACTTTACCGTTAGTATTCAAAACATTCTGAACTAGCTGATTAACATAGGCATTAATTTCTGCACCATCTTTATACTGTCCATTTTCATCAATTGTGCCATGTACTTGATAATGATCTTCAATCAGAAGAGTATCAATTTTACCTTGGATACTAGCCATTGCTAAATCATTATACTGTGCTTCCAAGCGAAACTCCGGTGTAGTTTCATTAAATTTTTCAACTAACGATTTGTAACGGCGATTTATAATCTCAGTCACTACTTCACTAGCTTTATCTTGAATTTGTGCACTTGACAATTGTGCTGTAGATCCTTCAACTTTTGTTTCGTCCAAATGAGGATTTTTAGATATTTTTTCAAAATCAGAAATATTCTCAGGTAGCGCAAACAAGACAAGGGGCAATTCTGTTGGTTTTGTATAATTTTCATATACATATTTGTCTACTACACGAAAATAATTGTTCTGGTCAATTTGGACTTCATTACTTTTTTCGTTATGTCCATGGAACATACCTTGTCCGGCAGCTCCGTTATAATCAGCGGTGTTTAATTCCCCGCCCGTCAGTTCTTTACCTAAAGCTTTTTCTAAATCTGTCGGAGCATCTTCAGGTAATGGTATTTCCTGGAGTTGTGTTCCACGGCCATTAAATAAGGTAAATTTATCATGGTTCAGTCCTAATAAATGATAATAACTCACGTACTGAAAATTCGGTATCAACGGCAGCACATAAGCCTGGTTAGATACTACTACCTCATTGTCCACGGGTACGCTTAATCTATAAAAGTACGCATCTGTTTGTGTGACATAAAATACAACGCTGTCAGATACTCTTCTCCAAAAATCTGAATCATTACGTAAACCTTTGATTTGTTCTAAGAAAGTGTCACATGTTTTTTCATCATAAACATCACAGATTTTTTCTTTCGCTTCTTTTAATAAGTTTTGAAACTGGATCTGATTAGCTTCTGTTTCAAACGCATTAGCTTGAGCGTTCAGCGAAATGGATAAATACACCTCGTCTGATTTCATGATTTCATCTGTAGGAAATGCAAATAATTCTTTCATATTTTCACCTTCCATATTCTATTTTCTTTGCTCTTATCGCTCGTAAACCTTTCAAAGATAAGATTAAAGAATACTATAAGTTCATCATATCTAATCTTTAAGAAATTGTCTAAAGATATGCAATAAGTACGCCAGAATAAAGACTAATTAATTAAGCACTTCTATTCATCGGACCTACTGATTTCAAAAAATCTGAATATAACATACCAAAAACCAGACTGTTGGTCCATTCACCTTTATTCCAGTAATCCGCTATAAAGTATCCTTCTTTTCTCATTCCTAATCTTTCGCATAGTTTTTTTGAGGGACTGTTTCTTGAGTCGATGTTCACTTGTATTCTATGAATATCTATCTCTTCAAATAATACGTGGATCAACTCTTGTAATGCTTCGGTTGCAAAACCATTTCCTGAAACCGCACGATTGAAACTGTACCCAAGTTCAACAGTATCTCGCATATCTGTATACCAAACATATAAGTCACCAATGACTTTATCTTGGGAAACAACGGCTAAGTTCAACATTTGATCTTGCTTTAATTGATTATTGCTGATTTTTACTTTGAAAAAATCCTGAGCCGTTTCAGAAGTCCATGGATCATGGAGCAAATAACGACAAGTTTCGTTATCTTTATAAATTGCCAAAGTATCGGCAAAGTCCTTTTCTTGAAAAGTTCTTATACTTAATCTTTTTGTTTCAATAATCACTTTCTATCTCCTGACTTTTTATTTACCTGTCAAATTATTCTTCTCGTACCGATCTAATAGCTGTTTGTAAAGAGGAATTAACTGGACAATTGTTTCAAGTAAAAAAGCTTGCTGTTTTGACTGGTCATCAAGTAAAGAACTATTATTAGGAATAATCCTTCCAATTAATACTTCTCCTTTTTTCACAGTGATCATTCTTTTTATAAGTCTAGTTCCACTTTCCTCGGTAAGAGGCTCTACATTAGATTTAGTATGATCTCCAGAAATAACAAAGTCGTCCTTCAACTTTATCCAATTTTCTTTATTTTCAAGTAGACTTTCTCCCATATCTTTCTCATACAGCGGTTGATCAATTATAGAAACAAAAATAAAGACATGCTCTTCGTTAATGCCGATTTGAATATGAGGATATTTTTTATATCCCCTAGCATTACCACCTATTGCGCTCCAAGTCGATTCTGGGGGATTTGTGGTTCTTCTTCTATGCTGAGCTATATGAAAATACATTTTATGCCCAGTTTTTCCTTCGATTATACTAGCATAAATATCACCTAGATCTTGAAATATAGGCTGTATAACCTTACGAATAGCTTCCATTCTTTCTTCTAAATGATTTAATTGAAATATTTGAAAATCTTCTTTTTTGTAAGTTCTATGCACTGTTTTTCCTCCAATATTTCTTGTCTCTATAATATAACAGAGATCTTGAGATCATGATTAAATAGTACTTTTATAATGATAAATCTATTTGCTCATTAATTTCTTCAATCATCAATTGCATAGATTGTAAACCACCAGAAAGACACCATATTTCAGAATTTAAATAGATAATATGTCATTTTGGTAGGCTTTTGTTTCCTGGTTAACTGAATTTTCGCTAAGATCAGAATGATCGCCACCTACTGCAAGCGTTCTATCTCCAACAAATAACAGGTCAGGATCTTCATACAAAACATATTCATATGATATAGACTGTCCATGAATCGATGATTCGATACTAGAGCCAATCGGAGTAAAGCCAAATTTTTCATAGATCATTCCGTATCTGGAGTTTCCCCCAAAAGCTGAAAGACTCCCTTCGTTTAGTATTGTCACTAACGAAGAATAATTCACTAAAAAGTTATATCTTCTACACCCACTAATAAAGAAATCAGCAGGCTTAAGACTAAAAGTAAAAAGAACACATTTTTTCATTCTCATCTTCTTTTACTATATAGTGAATAGTCTAGCACTTTAAAGCTCTACTAATGAGAATGATTATCACTATCACAAGTTAAGTATATTCAATTTATAGTGCACAATCAACCATTCACAAACTTTTCTACAAAAAAAGAAGGCCTGACCCGCCCTCTTCAAAACACTATAAATCTTTTAAAATATTCAATACCATTTCAGCAGATTTTTTACCCGCATGCTCTATAAATTCCCCGAAAGAAACAGATGCTTTTTCATCAGAAGTATCTGACAATGCCCTTACTACTACAACAGGAACTCCAAATTGATAACAAGTCTGTGCTACAGCAGCTCCTTCCATTTCTGTAACTAAGGCTTCCGGGAAATTTCCTTTTATATCACTTATTTTGTCTGAATTAGCTATAAATGAATCACCTGTAACAATCAGACCCTTGTTGATTAGCCACTCCATCTTATCTGCCGCTTTTGAAATTTTATTAATCAGATCACTATCTGCCTTATATCTGCTTGGCATCTGTGGAACCTGTCCAAAATCATATCCAAATATCCTGGCATCTGCATCATTGTAGGATAATTCGGTAGAGACTACTAAATCCCCAACTTTTAGTTCTTTTCCAATACCACCTGCTGAACCTGTGTTGATTATAACTTCAGCATTATATTTTTCAATCAATAAAGTTGTTGCAATCGCTGCATTCACTTTTCCAATCCCTGATTTAACTAAAACAACTTCAACTTTATCGATGATTCCGTTATAGAAAGTCTGATTTGCAACAGTACTTACTGTCTTATCTTTTAATTTATCTACTAAAATATTTACTTCCTGTTCCATAGCAGCAATAATTCCAATTTTCAATGATCAAGACTCCTTTATGTTTACGGTCCATAAATTGTATAAATTAACACGATGACCAATAATAATACAACCACAATGATAGCTTGCGTTAATCTTTTCTCAACTCGTCTATATCGTTCCATTTCGTTGATTCGTTTTTTTGATGTTCTTCCTTGTTTAGACAGTTGACGTTCCTTTTTTCTATTTTCTTTTTTTATCTGTTTTTGAAGTCGTGTTTTTTCCTTAACTTCTTTTTGTTTCTGCTTTTTTAACTCTTTTCTAGATTGCATATACTCATACCTTCTATTTATATTCCTGTATTTTTTTCATCTTCCAATAAAATAATGCAAACACACTCTTAGAATCTCTTAATTGACCTTCTTCATAAGCTTTCCATGCTTCTTCAAAAGTCAATGCTAATAGTTCTATTGTTTCATCCTCATCTTTTGGTAATGGATTCTCAACTTTTATGAGCTGTGCTGCTTCATAGATTTCCAAAAATTCATCTGTAAAACCTGGAGTACTATAAAAAGACGTAACAAAAGACCAATCCTGTGCCTGAAATCCAGTTTCTTCTTCTAATTCTCTTTTAGCTGTATTCAACCCATCTTCGTCTTCAACATCTTTGAGTCCTGCTGGAATTTCGATACTAATCTTTTCGATTGCTTTACGATACTGTTTAACTAATAGTAACTTCTGATCCTCAGTAAAAGCTATGACAGCTGCGGCACCATCATGTCTGACAATTTCTCTTTTAGATTGTTGTCCATTTGGAAGAAGTACATCTTCAACAATATATTTTGTTACTTTTCCATCATAAATGAGCTCACTTTTAATTGTCTTTTCTTCAAACTCCATCTTCTCAACTCCTCTATATACTATAAGATATCATACAATAGATTACTTTCTTTTTCATTAATGAATACTGATTAATAAAAGAACAATTAAATTCTATGTGAATTCTACAGGACTCTTTTTAAAATTAAGCAATATCATCCTTAGGTCCTATGTCACTCTTTTCAGCATTTATGATAAAATAAATATACAAATCATAACGAATCTTTTGGAGGAGCCAATATGAATAAAAATCGTTTAGCAGATACGCTTATTTATCTTTTAACCTGTATTACAATAATATTTATTTTCATTATGCTCGTGGCTGTAGATTTCCCTATTATACTTGCAGCTTTATTAAGTGCAGCAGTAGGTGTATTCCTGCTTTATATTAGAGGTAGAAAACACCGTGCTCAGGATGGAAAACACAGACTTCCTAAATTATCAGCAGAAAAGCAAGCTTTTTATGAGTCAAAAGGATTAGGAAAAGAAGATATTCAATACTTTCGTCAAACTATGCAGAATGCGAAAATACAAATCAAAAAAATCGAAACTAATTTACATGCAACTGGTAAATTGAAAGCAATCGAAAACCGTAACAATACTATTCATTTAACAAAATCTTTGTTCAGAGAAATTATCAAAGAACCAAACCGTTTGCATGAAGTAGATCAGTTTTTATACGTACATTTACCTTCTTTAGCTGATCTTTCTGAAAAATATGTAGAAATCGATAATCATCAAGCTAAAAGCAAAGCGACCTATGATATGCTTGATAGATCTTCTCAGACTCTAGACAAGATGTGTCAGCAGATAGCCGAAGATTATGTCGAATTCAAGTCAGATGATATCGAAGATATGGAAGTTGAGGTTGAGCTTGCAAAAAGATCACTAGACAAGGATAATGGTTTTAATCAAGAATCAATTCAAAATGACGAAGTGTAATTTATAATATGATTTCAAAAATAATAACAAATTTTATCGAAAGGAAGTAAAGTTATATGGTTGAAAATGATACTGATAAGAATCTAGACATTACAAAGGTACAAGATAAAAAAACGAGTGAACTTGATGATCTGCTTGCAAATCCTTTTGGTGATACTATAAAAAACCCTCCAGCTCCACAGGCGGATACTAGCAATACAATTACCGGAGACGAAAAAGATGATGCTAGAAAATTGATTGATACTTTATCAGAAGAACGTCAAAAACAAGCACGTCAGTTAGCAAATCAGATTGCAGTCACAGATATTGACGCAGTCTTAAATTATGGCTCAGGTGCACAACAAAAACTAGGTGATTTTTCTCACTCAGTTTTGAATCACGTACAAAATCAAGAAACTGGACATATTGGGGAAACATTGAATGATTTAATGTTCAAACTGAAAGACAGTAACCCTGATGATTTAAGAGCAGATGATTCAAATATCTTCAAAAAAATGTTTAAGAAAATTAATCGATCTATATATGAAACTACTGCTAAATATCAAAAAATCGGTGCTCAAATAGATAAAATTGCAGTTAAACTTGATAAAGAAAAAGACCTTTTGCTCAAAGATAATGAGATGCTTGAATCGCTATATGAGAAAAACTTTGAATATTTTGAAGCACTCAATATCTATATAGCTGCTGGTGAAGTTAAGCTCGAAGAACTGCAAACCGAAATTATTCCGTCAGCAATGAAAACAGCTGAAAGTAGCACCAATCAAATGGATGTTCAACGTGTTAATGATCTTAATCAATTCCAGAATCGTTTAGAAAAAAGAGTGTATGATTTAAAAGTAGCCAGACAAATGACGATTCAACAAGCACCACAGATTCGTCTGATTCAAAATACAAACCAAGCTCTATCTGAAAAAATTCAAACTTCTGTGAATACAGCTATTCCATTATGGAAGAATCAAATCGTAGTGGCTTTAACTTTATTACGTCAAAAAGAAGCCGTGACAGCTCAAAGACAAGTATCAGAAACGACAAATGATTTACTGACTAAAAACTCAGAAATGCTAAAACAGTCTTCTATTGAAACAGCTCGTGAAAATGAACGAGGAATTATCGATATTGAAACACTTGAGAAAACACAAACTGATTTAGTTGAAACCTTAGAAGAAACTCTTTCGATCCAACAAGAAGGCCGTTCTAAGCGACAAGAAGCAGAACGTCAACTTGTCAGAATGGAAGATCGCTTGAGAGATCAACTACTTCGAATAACGGATAAATAGTCTGAAACTTCCCAAATACTTGGGAAGTTTTTTTATAAGGCGAAATATTTGAACAAAATATGACAATAGTATATAGTTATTTATAGAAACAAAATGAAGCAAAGAAAAAGGAGAGATTTTTTATGTTAGGTTTTATTTTAATGTTAATCATCGGTGGTATCGTTGGTGCAATTGGTGAAGCAATCATAGGTAAAGAAGTACCCGGTGGTATTATTGGTAATATTATTCTTGGACTAATTGGTTCAGCTTTAGGTGGATATTTATTAGGAGATTTAGGACCATCACTTGGTGGAATCGCAATTATTCCAGCAATTATTGGTGCAATTATTCTTGTATTCCTATATAGCTTAATTGCCAAAAAAGCATAATTAAATACATTTTAAAACAAAAAAGCTCTTTATGATCTGCCTTATGCAGTCATAAAGAGCTTCTTTATTTGGATAGTTAAAACTAGACTTTATCGACATTAGAAGCTTGTGGGCCTCTGTCTCCTTCAACAATATCGAATTCAACTTCTTGTCCATCATCTAAGGATTTATATCCTTCGCTATTAATCGCGCTGAAGTGAACAAATACATCTTCACTACCTTCTACTTCAATAAATCCAAAACCTTTTTCTGCGTTAAACCATTTTACATTTCCTCTTGCCATCCTGCTTTTTCCTCCTAAGTAATTCTTGCAACAGATCGTTTATTGAGTGCACCTTACCATCAGTTAACTATACAGCACATCTATTACACTTAAGAGTATACAAAATATGACTATTTTTTGCAAGGGCTTTCTATATTTTATATGATAAATAATTAACTTTAAAATCTTTTGTATACCTTATCATTTGTTATTATTGTCCCTAATAAAAATTTCTTGATAATAAAAAGAGCTGACTTTGTGTAGTGACCCCCAAATGTTAGACTTACTCGGAGTGGAGAAATCCACTCCGCTTTTTTTATATAATTGAAAAACTTCACGCTTTTTTTTGATACGCTTTTCGGTATGCTATCGGACTCATCCAATTTAATTTCTTTTTCATACGCTTTTGATTGTAATAGTCAATAAATCTTGTAATCGCTTGTTCAAGTTCTTCGTAGCTATAGAAGATTCTTCCATGGTAAATTTCTTGTTTTAATAAACTGAAGAAATTCTCCATTGGAGAATTATCCAAACAGTTTCCTTTTCGGGAGAAGCTTTGAAAAATCTTATGCTTTTT
>NZ_FOSJ01000018.1 GCF_900114235.1 Marinilactibacillus piezotolerans
CAACCATACTTATATTTTTCTATATAAGTATACAAAAATAGACCATATAGAGGGCACTTTTTTTAGTGTCCATTCTATAGGGTCCATTTTATATTCATAGAAAGTCTTTTTTATTTATTTGCTTATATTTTCCAAAGTATCTTCTTTAGTGTTATCTGGTTGTTTCTTCAGAACTCAAATCTTACCGTCTGTTTCCAATACAACTGCAGATACAGAATCTGTAGATGCTATCCCTTCCGAGCGAATTGCTTGAGTGATTTCGTTTTTTGATATTCGTTCCTTTTTCATATGCTTATAATAATAGTTTCCCTCATAATACAATAATGATGGCTGTGACTTTAACAATGAATTTACCATGCTGGAACGAACTGATAGCCAGCTTGATAAAAATTGTAAAACTACTAGTAAACAAAATGAAACGATACCCTCCATTAATAAAGTTTCATTATTAATTAGAATATTGGATAATACTGAACCAAGTGCGACGGTAACAACAAAATCAAAAGCATTCATTTTTGACAATGTCCGTTTCCCGGAAATCCTTAGTACTAGAACAATCAAAAAATAACATACAAATCCAACAACTAATAACCTTAGAAACGACTGAAGTGTCATACTATTATTTCTCCCTTCTATTCTTTATCCTGACAAAAAGAGACACACTAATTAAAGTGCATCTCTTTTAAAAATGATTGAAATTAATTAAATTCCAACGTTTGTATTCGTTGTCCCTTTATCATTCTTGCCATCTTCGGTAGTTTGTTCAGTACTAGTATTTTCTGTTTTTTGGCTTTTACTTTCACTTTCAGTCATTTTCTTTTCATCATAATCAAATGACATTGTACGAGATTTAGCCTCTTCTGTTCCTATACCAGTATCATTGTTCAGATTTTTTCCTTTTTCAGTTCCACCACTGACAGCATCTTTTGCTTCTTCAGCCATAGAAGCTGCTTCTTTTTTGATTTCGTTTAATGACTCTTTATGTTGATCTTTACTGCTGCTTAATGATTCAGCCACTTGACCATATGTTTTTTTAGCATTATCCATATAGTCTGAACTAGCTTTTTGAGCAGTTTCTTTTAACTCTGCGCCTTTTTCTTTGGCAAGATCAGCATAATCTTTCAATTGACCTTTTGTACGATCTGAGTGCTGAGTAATGTCTTCCCGTAATTCTTTACCAGATTTTGGTGCAAATAGTAATGCACTAACCCCTGCAATCGCAGCTCCAACAATTGTTCCCAGTAAAAATCCTTCTGATTTACTTTGTTTATTCATAACTATCCGCTCTCCTTTTCACTATCAGAATTTATTAATGATATATTATAACTCTTAAATAAAATAACTACTTGGCAATTTTATTACTGATTTTTCTTGAAACACCTAGTTTTGCTCCACGTTTAGAAGCACTACCTAAAGAAGTAGTAAGATTTCTAGTTGAATCATTCAGGCTTGATACAGAAACACCTAAGTCTCCAACAGCTTTGAATAATGGGTCAGTTAGTCCCAGTTTACCATTTACGTCGTTCAAGGTTGTATTTGTTTTATTCAACAATCCTTCAACCTCGATCAATAAATGATCTGCATCTTTCGTAATTGTGCCCAAGCTTTTGTTTGCTTCGTCGATCGTTGTATTTAATTGTGATACCACACTTGCTACTTTGAATAAAACGTAACATAGTCCTAATACTAAAACAGCAAATGCAATAGCTGCAATTAATGCTGCAATTTCTCCACCCGTCATATTAAATCCCTCTTTCATAATTTATTTACATTTTTAGAATACCATTATCTGAAACAAAAAAGCAAATAGTAAGATTGCTTATTTATTAGTATTTCAAATAATAAAGTACATTTATTGATTGTAACCGCACTTGTCATTTATATTTTATATTTTAAGGAAATAGGCTATAGTAATATAGATATTCCTAATTTCTCTTTCAGTTATTTAAATTTACACTAACTAAGAAAATTCTTACATTCTTAATATAAAATAATCTGATTTATTAGATTATACTCGATTATCATTTTGCCCAAATAATAGAACAAATAAATATTAAACTCAAACATTGAGTGATAAAATCTTTACAGATTACAAAATGTGAAATGAATACTCTGCTTTTTTTGTGTTAATCTGTTATTTTCTGGTAAAATGATGTCTTACGGTAAATTATATATAAGTAAAATTATAAAATTTTATAGAATTTATAGTATGCTATTATTAATAGATGAATTGTGCTGCATTTATTATCAGTAGCATTTATTTTTATTTTGATGTAATCTATTAAATGATTTTTGAACGTAAAATTGACTTTCAATTCAATTTTCATTATGAAAAGGAGTTATAATATATGTATTTAGCAACAGAAGATGGCAGCGTGGATGAAGTAATTGGAGAAGTCACTAAGCAGAAGAATCTACTTACGCAATTTTGGGAGTCCATTGATTGGCAAGAAATCTTAGTTTCTGCCATTATTTTAGTTTTACAGTTTTTGCTTGCATTAATAGTATTTTTTATTTTGAGAAAAGTTGGCCGATATGTTATCGAGACAGTTTTCAGGAGATATATAAAAGAAAAACACACAGTTCCAAATAGATATAATACCTTATACAAACTAAGTCAAAATATATATAATTCTGTTCTCTACTTCTTTTTGATTTATACTATTCTCGAGCTTATGGGTATTCCAGTGGGGACATTGGTAGCAGGTGCTGGAGTAATTGGTTTGGCTTTATCTCTTGGTGCTCAAGGCTTCGTTTCAGATATCGTTAATGGCTTTATGATATTACTGGAAAAACAATTAGATGTCGGCGATGTCGTAGAAATCAACAGTATACTAGGTGTGGTGGAAGATGTTAATTTGAAGACAACTAAACTCAAGGACTTTGATGGAACTATCCACTTTATACCAAATCGTTCTATTACAGTTATCAGCAATCGTTCTAGAGCCGATATGCGTGTAATGATACAGATTAGACTATTCCCAAATACTGACTTAGATAAAGTCCGTAGAGTGCTTGATAGAGTCAATCAGAACCTTATCCCCCAATACGATGAAATAACTATTGAACCTTCTGAAATTGCTTTTGTTCCTATCGGCTCTGGGCAGACAGCAGCTCAAATTATTATGTATACGAAAGCTGGTAAAGAATTTGGTGTACGAAATGCTTTCTATGAAAATTACGTCGAAGCTCTTGCTAAAGAAGGCATTGAACTGCCTAGAATCAATTTTGATACAACAGTTTAGATAAATAAAAAACAGCTTCAGATCGTTTGCTGATCTGAAGCTATTTTTTACTTTATTGAATCAGTAGTCGTTTTTTCTCTAACATCATATATCCGCTCAAATTCGTGTGCAATTCTATTTGTACCTTTTAAAATCTCACTTCTTGTTATAATCCCTTTAAAAATACGCTCTTCATCTATTACTGTAATAAAAGCATGGTTCACTAACATGTGCAATACATTTTCTAGTTCAAAATCTTCATAGACAAAAGGAAAATCTTTATCCATAATATCTTCTACATTTATTTTACCTAGCTTTTCAAAATGTACATCTTCTATATCCATAATTGCCTGCATTATTGAAGGCATTGAAATCAGACCTTGCATTCTTGATTTCTCATCCAGTACAGGAACCAGTGAATATTTGTCTGTTGTAAGTATGAGAAGCGCATGGTTCAATCGATTTTTCGTTCCTACTACCGCCACTTGATCTGCGGATTTGACTAGCTGATTGTCTTTGTCAATTAGTATGGATTTAATTTTCTCACCAATCATGGTTTCACTCCTTGTAAACGTTATTGCTCCATTATCATTCTACTATCTTTTTATCCTATACCCAAACTTTTTATCGTAATAAGTGAAAACTCTTAGATAACTCTTAAAACATTTGAACTTTATTAACTTAAATCAGTATATAAATTCTAAAATAATTACATACGTTCTTAATAAATTAAGCAAATTCTATTATTTCAATGCTTCTGCATCCACAAAAAAAGAGTAGGAACGAGCATACACATAAGTCAGATTTATTCTAAAATATGTGTATACTTTCTACCCTTCACAAAAATTTATATAAGTTTAACCTATAACCTACCTTATAATTCGATTTTCTCATTTAGTTGAGGTACTGGATTATGCTCTTCATCATAGTAGCGAACGATTCCACTATTATCTTCTAATTCTAAGATAGCATAAGTGCCTTTATGGATAGGTCCACGAGGTTGAGAAATGCTGCCTGGATTAATGAAATAAATATTATCTTCTTTATCCACTCTAGGAATATGAGTGTGTCCGTAAAAGACTACTTGTACTCCTTCTTTTTCTGCTTCCTTTTTTAAAGATGAAAAAGAAGACTTCACGTTATGCAAATGGCCATGAGCAACTAGAAACGAATTGTCATAGTATTTAACGACTGTGCTTTCTGGAAAAGCATTTGTATTATCCATATTACCTTTTACAGTATGGTAGTTCTGCCACAATGGATTTTCTTCCGTAAATTCAGAATCGCCACAATGAATCCAGAGATCTATCTCTTTTTCATATATAGAGAGAATTTCTTCCATGTGATATGTGTCTCCATGATTATCGCTAATTATCAGTGCTTTCATAAAATCATCCTTTTCTATTTAATTTTGAATCCATTCTTCTAAAACTTTTTCTAATTTACGAACTGCTACTGCTCTATGGCTGATAGCATTTTTCTCTTCATGGGTTAATTCCGCAAGTGTTTTTTCTTTTTCAGGAACATAAAATAGGGAATCATATCCAAATCCATTATGTCCTCTTGGGACTCCTAATATATAGCCATCTAGTTCTCCTTCAATGGTCAGACTGTCCCTATCTGGACCTGCTAAGGCAAGTGTACAATGGAAGTGAGCAGTCCTTTCTTCAAAAGGTAATTCTGATAATTCTCCTAAAAGTTTGGCATTATTTTTTGCATCATTCTTTTCTTCCCCTGCATATCTTGCGGAGTATACTCCTGGTTGTCCTTGAAGTGCATCTACTTTTAGTCCCGAATCATCTGCTAAAACGATCGTATTTAACTCTTTTGCTATTCCTTCAGCCTTAAGTAAAGCATTTTCGGCAAAAGTATCACCTGTTTCATCAATTTCACCCAATTCTGGATAATCATGAAGTGTATGAATCTCAAATCCGTATTTTTCAAAAATCGATTTGAATTCTGCAGCCTTTCCTTTATTTCCCGTTGCGATAATAATTCTATTTTTCTGATTCATTTAAATCTAATCCTTTCAATCTATCTATTGATACGTGTTCAACTTCTATTTCGTTCATTTCTAACCAGCTGGAAGCAATCTCTTTAAACATGTTTACAGATCCAGTCGTATAAAATTTTCTTTCATTTACTTCTTCTGTTTTTTCTTCAGCCATGTCATAATAATCCAGCAATACACTAACCTCATTAACTGTTTCTGCTCCAGAATCAATCAAGGTCACTTGTTCTCCCATAACATTCTGTATCAAAGGTCTAAGTAATGGATAGTGAGTGCACCCTAGTACAAGTGTATCTACTCTTTGTTTTTTCAAACTTTGTAAACTTTCAGTAACTACTTTCTTTGCAATTGCACTACTCAACTGATTACTTTCTACAAGTGGAACAAACTTAGGACAGGCTTGACTGAACACATGAGTTGCAGATTGTTTTTTTATAATCGCTCGTCGATACTCTCCCGATAAAATCGTTCCTTCAGTACCAATGACTCCTATTCGATTCTCTTTAGTTGTTTTTATTGCCGCCCGACTCCCAGGTAAAATCACGCCTACTACAGGAATATCCAGCTTTTTTTTCAACTCTGGCAAAGCTGCTGCTGTAGCTGTATTACAAGCAATAATTAGCATTTTAATATTTTTTTCTAATAGAAAATTTGTCAAATCCCATGTAAATTCTTTAACTTGCTCTTTTGGTCTGGGACCATATGGGCAGCGAGCTGTATCCCCTATATAATAAAAAGATTCATTCGGCAGTTGTTTTATTGCCTCTTTCATTACAGTCAAACCACCAACACCAGAATCAAGTAAACCTATCGCCATTTTACTCATCTTATAACAACCTTCTTTATTTCATTGAGCCAAGTACACTTTGCTAATATGAACTCAAGCATATTTCTGATTTATAAATATTTTCCGCATTTACTTTCCCATTTTCCCTTTTTTTAATAAAAAGCGCAAGTAGAACGTTATACGAACAAATATTAACTAGAAGGCAAAATTAAATTTAATGTAAAAAACAAATCTACTAATAAAATTTAGTTAGAAAAGTTTAGTGAACTGCGTTATAATTAAATGCATACTAGGTTAAATCATGAGGTGAAAAGTTTGTCAGAGCAAAAGATGGAAATTCAACAGTTTGAGTCACTTATCCTATTGAGAGATCGTTTGATATCTAACCTTTTAGGCGAAGATATTGATGCTATTTTATATTGGGCAGGAAAAGATCTAGCCCGAAACCAACCTGTCGAAACCGAGATTGATATCATCAAACTTTTTGGACACTATTCATTTGGATCACTTTCTCTAATTGAAGATAAAAAAAATAGAAAAGTTTATAAACTAACTGGAGAAATCGTAGAGCAGAGATTAGAAAACAGTCAAAATCCTTCCTTCTCATTAGAAACAGGATATTTGTCTCAGCAACTGCAAAAACTGTATAACATCTATTCAGAAGGAATATATGAGATAAAACGTAAGAAAAAAGAAGTTCTCTTAACTATTCAAATGGATCCTAAAGAACCAGTACCTTCAGTATAATAACAGGCTTTAAAAGCATTCTATTGAAATGAACAGACAGCTGTTTATTTTAATAAAGTGTTTTTTAGTACAAAACAAAAAAGCGCTAAGAAAAGAAGCGGCGCTAGTTGCACAAACTCAAGTCTTTTCAAAAACACTTTGTTATAATTCCTATTCACTTGTATTATTAATGATTACAAATTTACATTCAACGAAACACTATTTAAAATAGTTTCTTCTCCATCCACAATCTGTATAAATTTAACTTCCCTTGCATCCCAGCTCATCAAATCCTGAAAAGAATACTTATTCTTCCTCAAGACTACATCCAAGGGACAATCAATTTCATTATCTGCATTGTGAAACACATCTCTTGCTTCTACTAATAAATGAACTTGCTTATCCACGCATTCGACAACATACTCATACTGTGTAGTATCTTCAACTTGATTTTTAAAACTATTTCTCTGAGCCAATATAACACACTCCATTCATTCCTTTAAGTAGTCCTATTAGAATGCTGTAAGTAGTTCATAATAAAAAAGGCAGTCATTCTCTCAATTTATCTCTCATTAGATAAATCGTTCAGATAGTTCAATAATATTAGTATTTTCAACAATATCTTATGTTGGCTATATTTTATCCTAAACTATCGTATAATGATACCCGAATACCCTTATCTCTTTAATAATTATGCTTATTGTTAAAAAATAGACACATTTATCCTTATTTAATTATAGTAATTTAAGCATAAAAAGACATTCTCCCAACACGACCCATGTTCAATCTAAAACGATTATAACAATTCATAATAATTTTAGTATTTAGGTTGGATCAGAAGAATGCCTTATTGTTTAGTTAGCTGTTTTTTTCAAGAATTATTTGTGTTTAGAAAGCGTTTCTTCAATTTGCTCTTTGCTGTGATAACCAATCAACTTTTCTACGACTTCTCCATCTTTTTTTACTAATAAAGTGGGAATACTCATAATTCCAAATTTTCCAGGTGTTTCTGGATTAGCATCTACATCCATTTTATAGTAATTAACATCTCCGTTAGATTCTTCATCTAATTGATCGATAACTGGAGATTGCATACGACAAGGACCACACCAAGTTGCCCAGAAGTCTACTAATGTTAATCCTGAATCTGTTTGTTCATCAAATGTATTGTCTGTAAGTTCTTTAACCATTATAAATTCCTCCTAATAACTTTACTATTAAAAAGTAAGTTCCTATCATTGTTTTCAGTATACCAAAGATTTTTAAAAAAATCCATTAGTGGGTTTTATTTATTAGACTATTTTTATAATCTATTTAAAAACAACATTCGTAGCGCCATTTCCTCCTTGATTTGCTGGTGCATCATTAAAAGATTTGACTTGAGGATGTTTCTTTAAATAATTTTGAACAGCTTTTCTAACTGCTCCAGTACCCATTCCGTGGATAACTGTTACTTTGGGATAATTTGAGAGTATTGCCTGATCAATATACTGGTCTAATTGGTTCAAAGCCGCTTCCACTCTCTCACCTCTTAAATCTATTTCAGTCGATACAGAACCCATGGAAGTTGATTTCAATGAAGTCTGACTGTAGTTTGGTTCTTTTTCTTGTTGAGTAGGTGTTAGATCGCTCTCATTAAGTTTCATTTTTAGCATACCCATTTGTACGACCCACTGTTTATTCCCGGATTTTTCAACTATTGTCCCTTTTTGGCCCAATGACTCTACTTGAACAGTGTCTCCTGGTTTTAGTTCTTTCTTACGTTTTTGTTTTTGTAATATTTTATTTTTCTTCAGATTTTCTTCTTCTGATTTTAAATTGGATAATTTAGTCTGTGCTTCTATAAACTCATGCTCTTTAACCACAGATCCTTGTTGCCCCTGCAGCTGACGAACCCTTAGCTCTTCGATAATTTTTTCTGTGTCTTTTTGAGCTTTTTCTACGATTCGATTTGCTTCTTTTTGAGCTTTTTTCTTTAATTCTTCTTTTTCTGCTTCATATTCTTTAAAAGCATTTCTCAGTTCTTTATGCAAGGCTTGGGCATTTTTCAATTCTTCTTGGACTTTAATCGTTTCCAGATTAGCCTGCTTTCTTTTGTTTTCAAGGTCTTGGATCATTTCATCCACACTCTGACTTTCCCCACTCATCAGTTGTCTTGCAGATTCAATAATCATATTATTTAATCCCAGTCTTTTAGCAATCTCAAAGGCATTACTGCGTCCGGGGATTCCGATTAAAAGTTTATACGTAGGACTCAAGGTCTCTACATCAAATTCCATACTGGCATTAATTGTTTGAGGTCGATTATAACCATATGCCTTTAGTTCAGGATAATGAGATGTAATGAGTACATAACTTCCTTTTGCAGCAATAGCATCTAGCATTGCAATTGCTAAAGCAGCTCCTTCTTGCGGATCTGTACCCGCTCCTAATTCATCTAGCAAAACTAAACTCTGATCATCGATTTTACTTAAAATCTCAACAATATTCGTCATATGAGAAGAAAAAGTTGATAGACTTTGTTCAATTGACTGCTCATCTCCTATATCAGCAAATACACTAGAAAAAATTCCCATAACACTATGCTCAGCTACTGGAATCTGCAACCCTGACTGTGCCATTAGTTGAAGCAATCCTAATGTTTTGAGCGCTACAGTTTTCCCCCCTGTATTTGGCCCTGTAATAATCATTGTCTGATATTCTTCGCCTAATATGATGTCATTTGCAACTACTTCGTTTTCTTCTAGTAATGGATGTCTAGCCTGTAAAAAGGAGACCGCATTATTCTCACTGATTAAAGGTTTGATTCCTTTAATTTCTTGAGCATATTTCGCTTTTGCGTTGATAAAATCTAGTAAAGTCAAGACCGTCATATTCTGATCGATTTCTGCTGTATGAGGCATGATTACATTTGTGATTTCAGCTAATATCTTTTCAATTTCGCTGCGTTCTTCACTTTGATACTGTTTTAAACGATTATTAAGATCCACAACACTTTGCGGTTCAATAAACAATGTTTGTCCCGTAGAACTCTGATCATGAACCACCCCACCGAATGTAGTTCTATTTTCCTGCTTGACGGGTATAACATACCGGTCATTTCTCATCGTGATAATTGCATCAGTAAGAAACCTTGCCTGGCTTCCTCTTACGATGCTTTCTAATTTTTGACGTACTCTACTTTCTGTCTGCTTTATTCCAGTTCGTATACCCCTTAAAGCTGCACTGGCATCATCAAGAACATATCCACCTTCATCTACGACAGAAAAAATGGCTTTCTCAAGTGGTCTTAATGCTATAAATTGATCACTGGTTTTATATAGTTGTTTTAACTCGATTTCATCTTCTTTTAGTTGTTCAAAAAACTGATCAATCTCGCGTACACTCTTAATTACTTTTCCAATTTGTGCAACTTCTTTTCCATTCAACGATGCTCCGATATTGGCTCGCTTCAGATGCGGTCTGACATCAATAAAAGGAGATAAAGGAATTCCACCTTTCATTCGTAAAATCCTTACACCATCATCTGTCTCTTCTTGCTTTTCTTTAACTTCATTATAATTTGAAGAAGGAGAAAGAGCTCGTATCTTTTCTTTTCCCAAATATGAAACAGCATGTTTAGATAGCTGATTGATTACTTTAGGAAAATCTAATGTTTTAAATGACTTTTCAATTTTCATCTTCATTCTATCAAGCCTCTCTAGTTTTTATATCCGTCATTAAAAAAAGTGTTGCTAGAAAAAAGCAGATTCGCTTTTCCTTTCTAGAGCAACACCATTCTTTATTTAACCTTGATGTTTAATATTACTTTAAACGACCATAAGTTTTATTCTTCAACACCGTCTTCTTGAATGCCTTCTTCGATCCACCAGTTATATAGATCAGTGGACAATTCCGGTGTTTCTGAAACTATTGTTCTTGCAAGTACACTAGACTCAAATTGGTTTTGAATCATCTGGATTGGAATCGTTGATAACAAGAATAAAATCAGAAAAACTCCAACATATTCAACGATAAAGCCAACGATTGCTCCACCAATTGCATTCACTTGTTTCAGCACTGGAATTTCAGTTAAAAAGTTCAGCAGTCCTCCAACAAATCTAGTAATGATCCACCCAATGAATAGAATACCAATAAATGCAACACCATTATAGAATCCCTGATCTAAATTAAAAATGAATTCTTTTCCATAAAGTACGAAAGGACTTGTCTCTGATGATCCGGGACTAGGGTAAGGAACCATCATTTCAACCAGATCACTTATTTGCTGATAATATTCTAAGGCAAAATAAAAAGAGATTGCATATCCAATTGTCAAAACTAACTGTAATATCAGTCCTCTTTTAAACCCACTATATAAAGATAATAATAATAATACGAGAATGATTAATGTTAATAACATTTTTTGCTCCTTAATGGCTATTTATTTAATTTATGAAAGTTTTTCTTCCAACTCTTTGATTCGTTCTTCAAGCTTAATCATTTTCTTCTTCATTTCTAACTGATCGGAAACTGCATTGATAGCCATCAACATTGCTCTTTTTTCTGAGTCTAGTCCTTTAGTCATTTTCTGAAGTTGAGTCATTTGTTCATCTACTGTCTGTGCTACTACTTGCATATGTTTTTCTGAACGAGGACCAACTATTGTATAAGTTTCCCCTGCTATTTTTGCTTTAAACCTTCTTTTTTCATCAGGCATACATCAGCCTCCTAGATATGCAAATTCTATATTATAATAACATGAAAAAATAATTCTTGCATCATTTGGTGACCGTTTTCTAATGTTGCTGGTAGGTCTCAGTGAATCCTGCTATTTTTTTATTATTTTGCCACAAAAAAAGGGCTCTTATTTGAGAGCCCTTTTTTTGTATAAATCCAGCTAGATAATTAATCTGTTTTATCTTATTTCTGCATCAAGATCTTTCTGCAAAGCTTCCTTCACTTTCTCAAAATCTTTATTTACTTCTTCTTCTTTCAATGTTGCTTCCGGGTTCAAATAGGCTAATGAATAAGCAATTGACTTTTTACCAGGTTGGATATGTTCCCCTTGATATAGATCAAACAGACGAACTTGTTGTAACCATTTCCCGCCATTTGATTTGATTACATTCATAACCTCTTTATGACTAACAGATTCTTGAACCAGCAATGCAATATCGCGTGAAGTTCCTGGATATTTTGGAATAGCTTCATAAAGTACAGAATTTTTTTCTGCTTTAACAAGTGCATCTATATTTAATTCAAAAACATACGTATCTTCTAAATCAAATAAGTGTGTAACTTGAGGATGAATCTGACCAATCAACCCAATCTTTTTCTCTCCCAGATAAATTGCAGCGGTACGACCAGGATGCAAATCGTCAAATGAGCTGGTTGCCACATATTGAATGGTCTCTTTAATTCCGATAGTTTCAAGTAATTCTTCAACAATCCCTTTTAATGAATAGAAATCAACTGGTTTAGCAGAATCCGACCATGTTTTTTCTGCTAAATCCCCTGATAATAAACCGGCAACATGTTCCTCTTCTAACGGTAAGGTTCCAGTTTGATTGTCATAAAAAACATGTCCTACTTCGTAAAGAGCAATATTTTTTGCTTGTCTTGCTGCATTATATGCCGCATTATCCACTAATCCACTGATCAGGCTTAATCTCAGTGTCTGGTGTTCTTCACTCATTGGCCAGTCCAGATTAGTCGTTGCTGATCGTTTCAGACTGAATCTTTTTGCTTTTTCAGGTGTCGTTAGAGCATAGCTGATTGTTTGCGCTAATCCACTGCCTTCTAAAAATCTATGAATAAAGCGTGTCAACCGTTGCTTATCATCTAATTCGCCTGGAGTTGACTCCATTACCGGCAAGGTCGACGGTATATTGTTATACCCATATACTCGTGCAACTTCCTCAAGCAAGTCAGCTTCAATTGAAATGTCCCATCTTCGAAGCGGAACCGAAACAGTAAATTTATCTTCAGTCAGTGTATATTCAAATTGCAAACGTGCAAATACAGAAGCAACTTCTTCTAATGAAAGTCTGGTTCCTAATACATGGTTGATTCTTTCCAGTGTAATAGACACTCTTTTTTCTAAAGGATCAGTAGATTCGATTTCAGCTATACCTGATACGATCTGACCTTCACTGATTTCGGCAATTAACGCAGCTGCATGATCTAAAGCAGCTTCCACAGTTCCTAAATTCAATCCACGTTCAAATCTTGAACTAGATTCACTTCTCAAATTCAAAGACTGTGCTGTCTTACGTATCAATGAAGAAGCAAATACAGCTGATTCAATCGCTACTGTCTTAGTTGTTTGTGTTACATGAGAATTCTGTCCACCCATAACCCCAGCCAGTGCCACTGGCTGCTGTCCGTTAGTGACAACAAGATTTTCTTGATTTAATATTCTTTCTTGCCCATCAAGTGTTATAATTTTTTCATCTTGATTTGCTCTTCTGACATAGATTTCTTTTGAGTCTAAAGCATCATAGTCGAATGCATGAAGCGGCTGTCCATATTCAAGCATAATATAATTTGTTACATCAACTACTGAATCGATCGGTCTGATTCCCGCATTCATTAATTTTCGCTGCAGCCACAGTGGACTTTCTTTAACTGTTACATCTTTTACTATACGCAGCTTATAATAGGGTGTATCTTGTTTACTTTCAACTGAAACATCCACATAGTTCTCAATAGACTCATCCGCATTTTCGGATAAAGACATTTCTTTAAAATCTGGTTTCTGAGACAGAATTGTTCCTACTTCGTAGGCAACTCCTCGCATACTCATCGCATCAGCTCTGTTTGGTGTGATATCTAAATCAATAATGATATCATCCAGCCCTAAATATGATAACGCTTCTTCTCCCACTATAGCTTCTTCTGGCAAAGTATAGATTCCGTCTTCTGTACGCTTAGGAATTACTGAATCTGAGAATCCTAGCTCATCTAATGAGCAAATCATTCCATTTGATACATGTCCTCTTAGCTTACTTTTTTTAATTTTGAAATTCCCAGGAAGCCTTGCTCCTGGTAAGGCGACGACTACTTTCTGGTTTTTGGCTACATTTGGTGCACCACAAACGATCTGGTAGAGTTCTGCTTCCCCTACATCCACTTGTGTAATATTTAAATGGTCAGAACCTTCCATTCTTTCGACTGAACGGACTTCTCCAACAACTAATTTTTTCAGACCTTCTCCTGGTACGATCAGACTATCTACTTCAATTCCCGTTAGTGTAATCTGATCAGCTAACTGCTCTGGAGTTGTATTTTCTAAGTTTAAATATTCTTTTAACCAATTATATGATGCTTTCATTATACCCTACCCTTTCACCTTGAATTGTTTTAAGAAACGCTGATCATTTAAGTAGAAGTTTCTGATATCATCTACTCCATATTTCAACATTGCAATACGGTCTGGTCCTAGTCCAAAGGCGAATCCACCGTAGATTTCAGGGTCTACTCCAGACATTTTTAAAACTTCAGGATGTGTCATTCCGGCTCCAAGAATTTCTATCCAGCCAGTATGTTTACAGACATTACAGCCTTTTCCTCCACACTTGAAACAACTTACATCTACTTCAACAGAAGGCTCAGTAAATGGGAAATAGCTTGGTCGTAATCGGATTTCCCGATTCTCCCCAAACATTTTTTTAGCAAGTGTTTCAAGTGTTCCTTTTAGATCAGCCATTGTAATATGTTTATCAATTACCATACCTTCAATCTGATGGAACTGGTGAGAATGCGTTGCATCATCTGTATCACGACGATAGACTTTCCCTGGACTGATCATTTTAAGTGGTCCCTTTGAAAAATCATGTGTTTCTAACGTTCTAGCCTGCAGGGGCGAAGTATGGGTACGCATTAAAATTTCAGAGGTAATATAAAAGGTATCTTGCATATCACGAGCGGGATGGTTTTGGGGTAGATTCACTCGTTCAAAATTATAATAATCCTCTTCAACTTCATTTCCTTCAACAATTTGATAACCCATTCCTAAAAATAAATCTTCAATCTCTTCTATGATCTGTGTGATTACATGGCTTTGTCCTTTTCTCGGTCTAATTCCCGGCAGCGTTACATCTAGTGTTTCTTCTGACAAGCGTTTATTCAATGCTTCTTTTTCAATCGTTTCTCTAGTCACTGCCATCTGATTTGTCAAATTGTCACGTACCTGGTTAGCTAACTGTCCAATAATTGGACGTTCGTCAGCTGACAGATTTTTCATGCCCTTTAATACTTGTGTCAATTCTCCTTTTTTTCCTAAATATGACACGCGCAAAGTCTCAAGCTCTTCTAATGTCGAAACGGATTTGATCTCCTGTGTTGCTTTATCTGCTAATGCAGCTAATTTCTCTTTTAAGTCCATTGATGTACTCCTTTATTCTTTTTATGTATTTTTATTTTTACTTTTTTGTATAGAAAAAGACCTCATCCCAATATAGGGACGAGGTCAACACGCGGTACCACCCTTGTTTAGAGACGGACTCATCCAGACTCTACACTTTTGCATAACGGCGCATACCGAGATTCCTGTTATCTGGAAATCTACTTTAATAGATAGTTTATACTTACTATGAACTATCCAAGCGGTGAAAGTGAACTTCATCCCGTTTCCTATCCGAACATTTTCAGCCTATGATATTCGGTCTCTTGATATTTCACTGAACTACTCTTTTTCACCATAGTTTTAATAGATTAAGTTATACTCTTAATTAAATTGAATTAGGCTTGATGACATTCTTCTTCACTGATCCATTCGTCCGCCCAGGATTGTACTTCTTTCATTACACTTTCCAGTGCAAGACCTTTAGTTGTTAAACAATATCCTGATCTAAGCTCACAATTTTCATCCAACTCTTTAGTAACGATACCAGTTTGTTCCAGTTCTTTTAATCTTTCTACAAGGACACGATCACTTACTTCTGGAATGGATTGAGAAAGGTCTTTGAAGCGATGAGGACCTTCCAACAAAACATCGATTATAAGTCCGGTCCATTTTTTCCCTAAAATAGAAAAAGTTTGTTCAAATTTAGGGCAAATGATTTTATCTTGTGTTATTTCAATCATGTATGTTCACCTCTACTTTCAGACAATTAATAGTATACCACCATTTTTTACTTATTGTAAGAACATATAATTATTTTCCATACATTTTATCTATTTTGTTCAAAAATTGCAAGATTTTATTATTTATAGATAGTTTATAAGAGAAGTTGCTATTGTAAAATACACAATCAGTCCCATTGTATCATTCAACGTAGTGATAAAAGGTCCTGATGCAACCGCTGGATCTATATTGAACTTGTTGATAATAACTGGAATAACGGAACCAGTAACTGAAGCCAAACTGACGGATAAGAAAATAGAAGCCCCAATAATAACTCCTAAAACAGGATTCCCATAAATGACCATAACAATTCCAATCATTACGACTGCTGCTAAAATACCGATCATCATTCCAGCAGTAAATTCTTGTCTGACAGTTTTAAAAAAACTATCTTTATCTTTGTCATCAATCGTAAGATTTCTAACAGCCACCGCTAATGATTGTGTTCCTACATTCCCAGCAGTTCCCATGATCATTGGTATGAATGCAGCTAATATCACTACAGATTCTAAAGTTTCTTCAAAATAACTGATCAGACTGCTTGTAAGTAATCCTAAGAATAATAAAATAATGATCCAAGGTGCTCTAGACTTTGCAGCTTTGAATGGAGACATTTTTTTATCATCCGTTCCTCTGCGGATACCAGCAAATTCATTAAAATCCTCCGTAACCTCATCTTGGATAACATCCATTACATCGTCAACTGTTACGATCCCTAACATAGAACCATCATAGGCTAGAACAGGAAGCGCAAGTAGATCATAATCCTGTATGATTTGTGCAACACGCTCCTGATCTTCATCTACTCGTACAGAGACTACTTGAGAGTACATCAAAGATTCCACTGTCTCTTCTTCAGAAGACAATAATAAATCTCTTAGTGAAAGTACGCCCAGTAAATGTTCTTTCTCATCTACCACATACAAATAATAAATTGTTTCAGCATGGTGTCCGATTTGACGCAATCTCCTGATAACTTCTTTAGTAGTGGCTTTATAATTAATAGAAATAAATTCTTTCGTCATGATCGAACCGGCGGTCTCCGGAGCATAGGAAAGTAATTCTTGTACTCTATCACTTTCTCGCTTATCCATCATCGATAACAGTAACTGATTATCTGTTTCATCACTATTTGTCAAAAAATGAGCAACATCATCGGCCGCCATATGGTTGAATACTTTTGCCATATACTCATCAGGCAAGTATTGAACAGCATCTTCCTGATCTTCTGTATCCATCCATTCAAAAATCTCTGAAAATTCTTCTGGAGTAAGGAAATCAGCTATTTTCGCTTTTTTTTCCGGATATAATAGATGAAAGATTGCATGCTGATCTCTATCATGTAATTGTAAAAATAATTTTCTGAATTTTTCCCGGTCATTTTTTTTTGCTGCTTGAAATATTTTATTGTAATGTTTTTGTTCTGTTGTTTTAACTATTCTCATTACTAGTCACTCATTTCATGTTTAAATTTTTGAGAAGACATACATTCTAGATGTCCACTTAACAAACTATGTTTTAATTCAAAGAATAATATCGAACTGGGAGCACTATCCATATGCCTCACCTCCAAAATTTAAATTACAAAATGACTAATTTAGTTTCTTGATTTTTTTAAGACTCCAGAGATTGAACACCTCTTTAATTCTTTCCATAAAAAAAACACGCCTTTGAGCATGCAAACAAAATGAATTACTAGTCATTAATACTGCACCTCTAAACTGGTAACTGCGAATATCCACATTATCCAATTTTTAAACTTAATACAAACTACTGGAATTAAAACTATAATCAGTCAGTTTAACTACTTCTAGAGGGCTTCAAATGTGAAATGGTTATCCATCTCACTCTTATCTTAACTTATGATCGTTTATCATTCTAGATAGATCTTACATATTAACTTTACCTTAATATCCTTGTTTTATCAATAAAAAGAGTTTATTAATTAGTTCAGTTCTAATCTTTGTTATTAAAAGTCTTATTTTGTATACTGAAATTTAATCATGAAACTTCAGGAGGGATTGAGTGAAGAAAATTTTAAGTTTATTCTTAGCAACTGCTTTATTAGGTGCCTGTACCGAAGGTGATTCTGGTAGTGAAACTATCACGACAGAAGAAGAGGCAGCAGTCGAAGAAGAAGTTTCAGATACTGTGGCAACCGATCAAGAAATGGCCCCTGCATCCGATTCAGAGTTAGAAGATGCCGAAGTGATCACTGATTTATCTGACTATGAAGAATTCAAAGATCAAGATGTGTTTGATCCTACTCAATTCGAGACCTATGCAGTAGAAGATAATACAGCTGTTAGAGTAATCATATTTTTAGAGGATGATGAGCAAGTCTCTAAAACTATCTACATTAAAGAAGATAATCGATTCAAAGTAATTGATTTAAGAGAAAATGAATTATTGTTGAATACACCAATTTAAACTTTTTAGAAAGAAGGAGAAAAAGATGGATAACGACAAACAAATAAAAACTCAAGCGCCAAAAAAAGATTATCTAATGCCCGATGATAGAGGAAAACTGGAACCTACTCCTAAAGTAGATGATCCAGATTATAAAGCTGCCGGTAAAATGAAAGGATTTAATACAATTGTAACTGGAGCAGATAGTGGAATCGGAAGAGCTGTTGCAATCGCTTATGCTAAAGAAGGGGCCAACGTTGCATTAGTGGATTTAGAAGATAAAGAAGATGCTCAGACAATTAAACAGGAAATCGAGAAATTAGGTGTAAATGCGTTACTATACATTGGCGATGTTGGAGATGAATCTTTTGTTAAAGATACTGTTAAGGAAATCGCTAAAAAATGGGGTCAGATCAATGTACTAGTGAACAATGCTTCAGAACAGCATCCACAAAAAAGTATTATGGATATAACTGCCGCACAATTAGATCGTACATTTAGAACAAATATTTTCGGCATGTTTTATTGGGCTCGGGAAGTTTTTCCTCATATGACAGAAAATGGGTCAATCATAAACTCGTCCTCTGTCACTGCCTACAAAGGCTCTCCCGGATTAATGGATTATGCTGCAACAAAAGGAGCCATTATTTCATTTACTCGTTCTTTTTCACAGAATACAGAAGTTTTAAATAAAAAGGTTCGGGTAAATGCCGTTGCTCCAGGTCCTATCTGGACTCCTCTTATTCCAGCTACTATTGGCAGTGAATACGATGAACATGGCAGCGTACCGATGGGTAGACCTGGCGAACCATCCGAGTTGGCTCCTGCTTATGTATATTTAGCAACAAAAGATTCAAGTTATGCGACAGGTCAGACCATTCATATTAATGGTGGAACTATTGTAAATGGCTGATTTCCAGATTATCATTTTCTCGTTTTAACAGACTGTTAATAAATAAGTGTCTTCGTTAGTGATTGAACTATCGAAGGCACTTTTTTCTATTTAGAGCTACGTCCATAACACTTCAGTCTTTTATAAGTTGACAAACTTTTCTTTCATTATTGGTTCCTTTACTAGTTAACCCAAGAAAATCACTTATTCTGATGTGATATACAATGATTTTCTTTTAAGCAAAAATAAAAACGTATCAGGAGAACACTGCTCCTGATACGTTTCACTTTTTTATGCATGCACTAATCGAACTTTAGCAATCCAATCAGAAACTTTAATTCTCGTTTTTTCACGCAAAGGTTTGGATACTTCACTAATTGCACAGTATTTATCTACACATGTTACGATCATGCTCTCTTTATAGCGAGGCATACCGACTTTAGAACATAAAAACATATGCTTCAAGATGATATCGCGTTCTAAATCAGTTAATGGAGTAATTTTAGCAGCGTTTTCGACCGCAATTTTAGGGTGTACACAATTATGTGAGCCCTGTTCCATAGCTGCTATTTCTTCTCTTCCTTCATGAAAAAAATCATGCAATAATCCTGCTCGAGCGACAGCTCTCACATTTAAATTAAATCTTTTAGCGAGACGGTAACTCACATAAGATACAAATAAGGAATGAGTTAAGCGAGTCGTGTAGTGATGGTGTGTAATAGTATCTAATTTTAAAAGTTCTTCATTTTGAATTAAATCTTTGATCAAAGCCATATATTCCTGGTCATGTTCCCAGATAGATTGAACAAATTCCATGAAACTTCTCCTTTGTGCCTTACAGTTTAGACTTGTTTTTAATAGATTCAAGGTAATTTTGATATTCATAATCCTTTAATTAATATCTGTTTTCTATCTTACTCCTAAAAATGAAAAAATTAAAGTTGAAAATCTAATTATTACTGTTTATAAAGCAAACTACACTAAATTGTCAAATTTTCGTTTTATTTATGAAAAATTCTTTAACTGAATTTCATTTATTGATATAAAGAAAACATTAATATGCTCGCTGCTATAGCCACGTTTAGAGATTCTGCCTGGCCTTTAATAGGAATATATAAATTTTTATCCGTCTCTTTAAGTACTTCACTATTTACTCCAGCACCTTCGTTACCTACGATCAGAGCAAAATTTGTCTCTGGCTTCTCTCCAATGTATGAGACAGCTCTCTCATCCAGTGCTGTTCCATAAACTATTTTTTCTTCAGATTGAAATCGTCTAATCCAAGAAATTAGATCTCCATGGTAAATGTTCAAATGAAAATGACTACCTTGAGCTGATCTTAAGGTTTTGGGATTAAATAAATCAGCTGATCCTTCTCCTAAAACAACACCTCCAAAGCCAGCAGCATCTGCAGATCTAATGAGTGTGCCTACATTACCCGGATCTTGAACGGCATCCAAAAAGAGATATGGTCTGTCAATCTCCTTATAATTTATTGGTTCGGGAAACGGTAGTATAGCGTAAATTCCTTGTGGAGTTTCAGTATCTGAAAGTTCAGCTGATACTTCTTCTGATAATTCGATGCTTTCAACTGTAATGTTTTTCAGCCAATCATCTTGATTTAAGTTTTCACTTATCAGTAGATAATCGATCTGAACATCAGCTTTGATTGCTTCTTCTACTAGATGAAAACCTTCAATAATATATTTCTGCGACTTTTGTCTACCTTTTTTTGTTAACAGCTTTTTCCAGCTTTTAATTTTCTTATTTTTGATGGATTCGATTCTCTCCACTTAAAGACTTCCTCTCACAGTTTCTTTTAGATAACAGTTTACCACATTGGAAAAAGTTTCTATATACAGAAAAAGGAGATGCACCTAGGCATCTCCTTTAAGGATATGTTATCCACCAATATAAGAAATAGGATTAACTGGAGTTCCATTTTTTAATACTGAGAAATGTAAATGTACACCAGTCGATCTACCAGTAGTTCCCATGATACCCAGTTGTTGTCCTTGTGAGACGCTCTGGCCTGGAGCGACTTTCAAGCCCGGCTGCATATGAGCGTATCGAGTAGATAAGCCGTTTCCATGATCAATTAGTACCATATATCCATATGTTCCTGAGAAAGTAGCTTGAGTAACTGTTCCTGCTTTAGCCGCGACAATCGGACCACCTCCAGCAATATCAAGACCATTATGGAGTGATGATTTTTCTCCGGTTACAGGGTGAGTTCTATATCCAAATTGTGAAGTGATTCTTCCACTGGCTGGACGTGTCCATCCAGAATTAGATTGTACTGGAGTTTTCTCTACTTCTGTTTTAGTATTTGATCCACTATTAGTAGACCCTGAAGTTTGGTTGCTCTTAGAAGTTGAAGTTTTCACTTTAGCAGCTGCTGCCGCTTCCGCTTCAGCTCGTGCTAGAGCTTCCGCTTCTTCACGTTGACGTTGTTCTTCAGCTAATCTTTGTTCTTCTTGAATTCTTTTTTGTTCTTCAATGATTCGTTGTTGTTCTTTCTGCATTTCTGCAGAAAGTGTACTTGTACGCTGTGCAATTACTGATTGCTCATTCATAAAACTTTCTTTATCTTGCTCAGACATATTAAATTTCTCGGCAACTTGTAAAATCTTATCATCTAATTCCATACGCTGTGCAACTAAATTATTCCGATCAACTTCAAGCTGTGCTTTCGCTGATTCGACTGATTCACGTTCATTTTGAATTGATTTTTCAGCTTCTTCCAAAGCATTCTGATCATCTATTTGAGCTTGCATAATATCTTGATTTGCAGAAACAATCTTACTGACGACCCCTATTCGACCAACTAGATCCGATAGATTCTCGGCTGAGAGAATCATATCAATAATATCTGTCGTATTACCTTCTGTTTGTACCGATCTTGCCTGAGTTTCTAATTGATCGTTTCTTTCTTCAATAATTTTTTCAAGTCTAGTAATCTCATCTTGTAACTTTTGGATTTCCTGTTCAATTCTTTCGATCTCTTTTTCTTGTTCTTGAATATTTAAAATCAATTCATCTATATTTTTCTGAAGACCGGCAACTTCTTCTTCCAACTGATTACGTTCTTCTTCCAAGCTTTTCATTTGCTCTTCTTTTTCATTGATCTTTTCATCTAACTGACTATTTTGGTTATTTAATTCTTCTTGTTCTTTTTTCAGCTCTTCTATACGATTAGACTGAGCGGATACGTTTTGTGGTATGAATACTGGTAAGGCGAAACTTGTTGCAGCAACAGCTACTAATAATCTTTTTTTAATCAATTTATATACTCCTGATTCTAATTTGAATTTTAACTTTTATAAATAGGTGGCATGACCACTGTACTCTCTGCTTGACCACTAACCACATAATATCATGATGTTTTATATAATAATATTTTATTTCCATGACAAATTCTGTGTCACTTTGTTATATAACTGTATTATTTGAACACTTTTTGAACACTATAATAACAACAAATCCTGATATGACAGGAATAAAATAAAAAAACACCTTGATTTAACTAGAATCTTCTGTCAACTATCGTGAACAAAAATTGACAAATCCATATTGCCTATTAATTTTCAATCATATTAGATGGGGCTGGAAAAATAGTCTCTAATTATAAATTTACTATAAAATTACACAAATTGAAAAGCCGTCAACTCAAGGATTGAACATCCTTAATTTGACGGCTTTTTTCTTTTTAGCTAGTCTTGACTCAGACTCTATACAGTTTGTTAAGATTTAGTTGCGCCTTCTGTTACCCCTTCAACAATATACTTCTGTAAAAATATATATAGAAGTATGATGGGGATTATGGCAAGGACAAGGCCTGCTAACGCTAGCTCCCACTGTACTGTATACTCTCCAAAGAAGTAATACATTCTAAGGGGAATCGTCCTCATTCCTTCTTGATTGATTACCAAAGAAGGTAATAAAAAGTCATTCCATAATCGTATTGCATTTAAAATAATGACCGTAACAGTTGTAGGCTTTAGAATCGGAAATATCACTCTCCAGAAAATCTGTAATGGATTTCCTCCATCTAAATAAGCTGCTTCATCCAATGATACTGAGATTGATCGCATTGCACCATAATATAAGAAAATCGACATGCTTGTTGTAAAACCCCAGTTCATAATAATCAAGCCGAAACGATTCAATAAGTTAACTTGACCAAACATACTAACCAAAGGAATCATAACTGACTGAAAGGGGATCAACATGGTCAAAGCACATAAGAAGTAGATTCCTGTACTAATCTTACTTTTTTTCCTAGCCAACGCATAGGCTGCCATAGATGAAAATATCACGATTACAACCAAGCTGACTGTTGTAATCAACAATGAGTTTAAGAAACTACTTGTAAAATCTAAATTATTATAGGCTGTAGGATAATTATCTCTTACCACCTCTTCTGGTATCCAGAGTGTGTTTGTAAATATTTCTGACCTGTTCTTAAAGGATCCGAAGAAAATAATGACAAACGGATATATCCATGTCAGAGAAACGATAATACCTAGTAAAGCAACAAGTGCTTTATGTCTTTTTACACTACTCATTATAAATCGACCTCTTTTCTCCGCGTTAGAAAAATTTGAGTTAAGGAGATCGCTGCTATAAGGAGTAAGAATACGATAGCTTTTGCTTGGGCATAACCTTGTTCATACTGGTAAAATGCTGTGTTATAAATGTTCATGGCAACCATTTCAGTTGATCCATAAGGTGCCCCGTTTGTTAAAGCCAAGTTTACATCGTAAACCTTAAATGCATTAGCCAAGGTTAAAAATAAACTGATTGTAAATGCTGGAGCTAACATGGGGAATTTTATTTTCCAAAATGCCTGCCAGTTATTAGCTCCATCCATCTGACCTGCTTCTAAAAGCTCTCCGGGAATATTTGCTAAAAACGAAATATAAACAATCATGATGTACCCACTCATCTGCCACAAAAAAACAATGACCAAAGCCCAGAATCCTGTCGTAGAATCTGATAGCCAAGAACTGAAAAATGAGATTCCTGTAGCAGATGCAATCCCCTCAAAAGCTCTGACAAATATAAATTGCCAGATAAATCCTAGAATAATTCCACCTATTAGATTAGGCATAAAGAAAATCGTTCGAAATATTGTACTGATTTTTCCTAATTTTTGTGTAACTAAAAGTGCCAGCCCTAATCCAATTGCATTGATCAGTATCACTGCAACAAATGAAAATCTTAATGTGAACCATAAGCTAGATAAGAACTGTTTATCTTTAAAAAGGCGTTGATAATTTTCCAATCCCGTAAATACTGCTTGGTATCCGTCCGAATTGGTTAATGATGTACCAATCCCTAACAATAACGGAATCAGTATTATAATCGATATGGCTATAACTGAGGGTAAAATAAACGCCCAGTAATAAGCAGTATTATGTTTTCCTTTCATTCAATCACCGCATTTCTTTGAAGGCTTCTGCTGTATTCGTTTCAAAATCTTCCCAAGTCTGATCGCCATTCAAATATTTTTGATATTCTGGATATAGTACCTGCTGGAACCATCCATCTGGATACTGTTTATGCGTCATAGCGCCTGTTTCCCCCGCTAATAAAGCACGATACAACTCTTGCGAAACCGGATCTGAAATATCTTCAGGCTCATAACCTTTTTGAGCTGGTACAAAATCCAGATCTCCAGTAATCATTTCTTTACCTTCTTCAGAGGTATACATCCAGTCTAAGAAATTTTTTGCTTCTTCTACTACTGCATCATCTAGGTTTTTATTTACACCAATATAAAAAGGGGCTCCAGCAATAATTTTGCCTTCTGTATCACTTTCTCCATAAACTGGCAATAACCCTAATTTTTCTTTTGCAAAACTTGGATCGATATCATTAAGCGTAGGAACAATCCAAATCCCCTGATGAACCATAGCTACTTTATCATTAACAAATAGTTCTTCGACTGATCGGCTATAGTCAACTGTTAGAATGGGCTGTACATTATACTGGTTAAAAAGATCAGTATATTTTTTCATTTGGTCTCCATATTCCCAATTCAACTCTGTTGCTTCATATGATTCGATAATACTTTCATTAAATTCAGGACTTGTGAAATTTGCAGAAAACTGATTAGCTATATAATTTTCTCCACCACTAAACGCAAATACTTCATCAATGCCTAATTCTTCTTTTTGACTATCTAACGTCTCAACGGCTTCTGCAAAATCATCATAAGATTGAATTGAATCCGGATCAATCCCAGCCTCTTCAAATATTTCTCGATTATACATCCAGCCAAATCCTTCGAGATTAAGCGGAATACCTAAAGGAACACCATCAATGGTACCGCCTTCTAAAGTTCCGTCAATAAGAGTATCCGTTACCTCTAATTCAGATACATCTATCAATGAGTCACTGTAACGTTCAACTTCAGGAAGCCCTCCCAGCATCATTAATGCCGGTTCATCACCAGAAGAAAAGCGCGCTTGCAACCCTGCTGAGCCTTCTCCACTACCAACTGTTGTAATCGTAACTCGAGTATTCCCATCGGTCTCTTCACTATACATATCTGCAAGTTCTTCTAATTGTGCAGTGATTTCTGGTTTTTGATTGAAAAAATCAACTGTCACTACTCCATCACTTACACCGCTTTCACTGTCTCCTGAAGCCGGTGTCGATGTTGTACCACCAGTTCCACAACCTGATAAAAGAAATGGAACTGCGAAAAGGGGGGTCAATAATGTACTATATCTTTTTTCCATTTAATTCACTCCTCTATTTTTAAAGTCCTAAAAATAAATTATTTATAATTCTTGTTATGCATAATTATTCTTTTAAAGACTTTTTATTTTTTAATTTTAACATAATAGATTTCAAACCATGTACTATATAGCCTTAGAAATTTGTAAATTAATTAATATCATATTATTATCAATAATATATCAATATTTCCTTATTAAATTTCAAACATTATATATTCAGTGTTATCATTCGACTTAGCATAATTTTTGTTCTGTATTTTCGATTTATCTATTTTTATAATTATTGGTTATTATTAAATATGTACATTAACTAATTCTCATCTACATTAAAATTTTTTTAAAATTGATTAAAGAAGCATCGTTATAAATTTTTATCCAAAATAAATGAGACTTGATTGCAACTTTTTTTGTCTTTCAAGTATAATACTGATAGCAGTGAGACGTTGAACTAACTGTTAACCATTTTTATTCAAGATACTGGTTATATAATGATAGGAAGTGAGCTTGTCCATGTTAAGTTTCAGAAATATTGAGTGCTATAGTGAGTTAATTGATGAAAACGAATTCTTCAAACAGTTTTATAATCCCGACTTACCTTTAAGATATGATTCTAACTTTTTTCAATTAAAATATCAGCCCACCTTGTCGGAGTTTGAGTTGATTGAAGAAATGCAATACCAGTTCCATGCAAATGAAGGATTAAAGCATATGAAATTCTATTGGCCAGAGAATAAAGGCTTCACATCTGAAATCATGGCTTACTTTGAAAAAGAACATTATGCAATTGAAATGCTAGAACTTTATACAATTGATCCGAAAAATTTTGAATCTGATAAACAAACAAGCAATATAAAAGTCTATTCTCTTTCTAAAGAAAATTTAGTGGATTTCAAACGTATCAATTATCCAAACGACCTGATTTTCGGTAAAGAGTTCGCCGATATGAAAAAAAATATGTATGAACAAATGCTTGATAATCCATCTATTATCCCTTACATTGCCTACGTAGATAGCGAACCAGCCGGGTCTTTAATCTCTGTTATCGGAGAGGAGACTGTGGAAATCGATGACTTATTGACCGTTACACATTTAAGAAAACAAGGTGTCGCAACTGCTTTGCAAGAAGCAGTGATGACTTTTGCACAAAAAAATTCAAAACAAGTTATCTTAGTTGCAGACGGTGACGATACACCGAAGGATATGTATTTGAAACAGAATTACACCTGCATTGGTTTTCGATTAGGTGCACAGAAAGTTTTCGCAAAGTAGGAGGCAAAACATGACAAAAGAAATCAGACTATTGACTAAATCAGATTTTAACCTAT
Source organism: Marinilactibacillus piezotolerans (assembly GCF_900114235.1). Taxonomy (GTDB): domain Bacteria; phylum Bacillota; class Bacilli; order Lactobacillales; family Carnobacteriaceae_A; genus Marinilactibacillus; species Marinilactibacillus piezotolerans. The sequence continues at coordinate 27,233 of NZ_FOSJ01000018.1, forward strand.
ACAAATCAATGCAAACTGGTTTAAAAGAAGATTATATGCTTAATATTTATCCAGGATTAACAGATGATGGCAGCAGATTATTTGGTTTATTTATAGATGAGCAACTTGTAAGTACTGCAGGATATACGGTTTTTGCAAATCATCAGGTGATGCTAGGTCGTTTGAGAAGTGACATTCGTTTCAGAGGTCGGAATTACGGTACAGAGATACTCCAATACGCTATGGAGCAAGCATTAGCATTACCGAATGTCGAGTTTGTAGGAGCCAATACTCAATCTGATAATTATTCTGCTCAAAAAGTAATAAAAAAAATCAGTATGACTCACTTGACAACTTTATATGAGGGACAAACTCAAGATCTTTCATCCCTTATCTCATCTCAAAATCCTTCTGCAGAAACGACCAGCTGGTCTAAGATAGATGATTTAGGTCGTAAACAGGAATGGATCAAGCGCACTTACTTAAATGAAGAATTCCCAGTAACTATATTTCCTTTTGAGGCTTACTATCCTTTTCCAGTTTCAGAATCATTATTCAAAGATGAATTAGTAGAATCATGGAACTTTTACGAAAATGAAGATCAAACTCGCTATCTCATACTTTGGGAAGAAGATAAAGATGATCATTACCTCCATGTGACTTATCCGTGGACTGATTTTATGGAACAAACCGGCTTTTGGGAAACAGTTGATGAACAGCTTTCTATTACTAGAAGAAATAAACCTGAAACTCAAATGTGGATCGACTTATCAGAAGAGAAAATAAAGAAACTACCTGAAAATCATCCATTTGATTTATCATTTTCATGGTGGTTATATGGTACTTTTAACCCTAATGCTTACCACGAGAAGGAATCAGAAAATTTGACTACTGATCTATCTCAAGCATACAATTCATTAGAATTTATAGAAAATGAACTAAAGGAATTAGAAGTTGAACTGGATAAAAAAATAGAAAAAACTGAGAATCTTAAACAATCATTAGATGAACTTGATCAATAGTAAAAGCGTTGCTCCTTAATTAAAAGAAAGCAACGCTTTTTACTTATAAAATTATAGTCGGGTATCGTCTACTTTATCTAATTCACTGGCAATCGTCTCAACAACACCTCTTAGAGATCCTTCTTCAAAAGGCGAGCGTAAGTGTGCTGTTTCGATAATTTCCAGGAAGCTTTGTGTTCCACCTACTCGACAGATTTCAAGGTAATCGTTCCATGCTTGATCATCTTCGTCAACTAGTGCCCGTTTCCAGAACTGAAGCGCACAGATTTGCGCTAGAGTATAATCAATGTAGTAGAATGGAGAATCAAAAATATGCCCTTGTCGGTACCAGAACGTTCCTTTTTCTAAAAATTCACTCTCTGAAAAATCTCTCTCAGGTAAATATTGTCTTTCAAGTCTCCTCCAGACTGCTTTTCGCTCATCAGGTGTCAACTCAGGATTTTCATATACTTCATGTTGAAAATGATCTACAAGTACTCCATATGGCAGGAAGCGTAACGCACTACTCAAATGATCAAACTTGTATTTTTCTGTCTGGTCTTTAAAAAATAGTTCCATCCAGGGATAAGTAAAAAATTCCATACTCATTGAATGGATCTCACAACTTTCATAAGTTGGAAAGACAATCTCCGGCTGATTGATCCATCTGGATTGAAATACTTGAAAGGCATGCCCAGCTTCATGAGTCAAAACGTCTATGTCACCAGATGTACCATTAAAGTTAGCAAAAATAAATGGAGACTCGAAATCCGGAAGATAAGTACAGTACCCTCCACTTGCTTTCCCTTCTTTCGCGAGTAAGTCTACCAAGTTATGATCAAACATGAAGTCAATAAACTCTTTTGTTTGTGAGGATAATTCGTGGTACATTTTTCTTCCTTGATCAATAATATCATCTGAATTTCCTTTAGGTACAGGATTTCCATTTAAAAACTGTAAGGGAGTATCATAGTGTTTCATGCTTTTCAGACCAATTCTCTTAGCTTGTTTTTCAGCTAAATCAGTCGTTACAGGTACAACATATTCTAAGACTTGGTTACGATAAACTTCGACCATCTCCCGATTATAGTCATAACGTTTCATTCTAACGTAACCTAATTCCACAAAATCTTTAAACCCTAATTTCTTTGCTATCTGGTTTCTTGTTTTCACTAGTTGATCATATAATTCATCGATTTTTTGTTCATGCTCTTCAAAAAAACTCCATTGTGCATCTGAAGCAGATTTTCGAATCGAACGATCCGTATCCTGTAAGTAAGGACCGAATTGAGATAAGTTCAATTTTTGACCATCGTAGTCAATTTGTGCAGATGCAATTAGCTTTTGGTAGTCACTACTCAGTTGATTTTCTTTTTGAAGCAAATCAATAACAGACTTATCAAAAGATTGTAGCTCATATTGCATATGTTTTATAAATGTTTTAGGGAAAGTTCTTTTAATATCATCATAATATCTAGAATTCGTTACTGCTCTGTAAAAATTTGTATCGATTTCTTGGTAAAGCGGCAGGTACTCATTCCAATACTGATCTTCCTTTTCATAAAAATCATCTTTTGTATCAATTGAGTGCCGAATAGAAGCTAATGTCATCATCGTTTCTACGGAAGACATTAAATCCGACATTTGATTGACGGCCACAATTTCAGCATCTGCTGAATCTGATGACTTAACCTGGTCAATTAACACAGCGGCTTGTTTCTTATACTGATCATAACTCGGTCTTTTATACGTATACTCTTGAAATTTCACTATTTTAACCTCCACTTATGTATTTGTTTAAAATTAGTATATCACAGCCCAATAAATTAACTCTCCTAATTATCTTCTTTATATCTAAAATCCACTTTAGAATATTAAGTTAAATCAAAAATAATCATGAAATATTATTTCATTAAATTTTAAACAAAAATGAAAAGGTTTTTTATTGCATTTCTTTTTTTATCTGATACGATTATATCGTAGGAAGAATTACATAAAATTTACAATAGGAGGAATAGCATGGTAAAGCAAGATGAAAAAAGAATCGCCAAGGAAATCTATGAACAAATTGGCGGTACTCATAATGTCAATTCACTGATCAATTGTATGACTCGTGTAAGAATAGACGTCAAAGATTTTAGTCAAGTGAATGACCAAAAAGTTAAGCAAGTTAATGGGGTCCTTGGAACAGTTAAAGAAGATACGTATCAAATCATTTTAGGGCCTGGTCTAGCTGCAAAAGTAGCAAACGAAATGGGAACACTAGCTGATATAGCTGTAGAGGAAGAAGGTTCTCCATCTGAGGATCAAGCATTATTCTCTAAAGATATTAATAACCTTGATCAGCTAACTGCTGAAAATAAAGCAGCACAAAAAGGCAAACATAATCCACAGTCTCCTTTCAAAAAAGTTCTGAGATCTATTGCTAGTATTTTCATACCATTGATCCCCGCGTTTGTAGGAGCCGGGATAATCGGAGGAATTGCGTCAATTTTTACTAATCTTTTAACGGCTGGAGTAATTGCTGGAGAAAACTGGGAGTATATGGTCTCCATAGCAGGTCTAATACAAGGGGCATTATTCGGATTTTTAAATATTTATGTAGGTATAAATGCAGCAAAAGTTTTCAAAGCTACTGAAGGACTTGGCGGGATTGTTGGAGGAATGATTTATTTAACTAGTATAAGCGAAGATCTGCCTCTTCCAAATATTTTTACCGGGGAAGCTTTAACAGCAAACCAAGGTGGTATTATAGGTGTCATTTTCGCTGTATGGATTCTCTCTCTTGTTGAAAAACAATTACGTAAGTTTATTCCAAATTCAATAGACATTATTATTACACCAACAATTACCTTACTAACAGTAGGATTAGTAACGATCTTTCTAATCATGCCTCTAGCAGGATTTGTTTCTGCTAACTTAGTTGGATTTATTTCTTGGATTTTAAGTGTAGGTGGAGCATTTGCCGGCTTTGTTCTAGGTTCATTATTTTTACCAATGGTTATGTTTGGATTACACCAAATCTTAACACCTGTACATGTTACTATGATTGAACAAACTGGGTCTACCCAATTACTTCCCATCCTTGCAATGGCTGGAGCAGGACAAGTCGGAGCTGCATTAGCTTTATGGGTCAAAGTTCGAAAAAATAAACAGCTTGTTACTATGATTAAAGGAGCTCTTCCTGTAGGTATCTTAGGAATTGGAGAACCCTTAATTTATGCAGTTACTCTTCCGCTTGGCAAACCGTTTATTACTGCTTGTATTGGTGGCGGAATCGGCGGTGCAGTCATCGGTCTGTTCGGTGGTGTTGGAGCTAGCGCGATTGGTCCAAGTGGTGTAGCTCTTATTCCCTTGATCGTCAATAATTTATGGTGGGCTTATGTTCTCGGATTATTAGCTGCTTATGCTGGTGGCTTTGTAGCTACTTATCTATTCGGTGTACCAAAAGAGGCAATGGAACCCTCTAGTGTTTCTTTATAATATATAATCAATTAAATAAAAAGAGGACGGGACAAAAGTCTCCGTTGAGCCAGAATTTGAAGTATAGAACAATTAAAAAACCCCGTCAAATCAAGAAAATTCAATCCTTGATTTGACGGGGTTTTACTTTTTAACTAGTTTTGTCCCATCCACTTTTTTGTTGTATTGATATCTTATCCCTACTGCTGTCTTTTATTCATTTGTGTTAAACTATAGAGACAGAAAGGCCACAAAATAATATATATATTTTACATTTCAAGAAAGGAGTATTTATAAATGGGATTCAGTCAACAATATGATTTATCTCAAAAGCAGCAGTTAAGTCCTTTATTACTTCAAAGAATCCAACTTTTAAGCTTTAATCAAGATGAACTGATTACATTTCTAAATTCAAAGATGCTAGACAATCCTTTTTTAGAAGTCAAAATGCCAGAATCAAAAATGCATTCAATTGGTGCAGGTCAAGACATGAGCTGGATCGCCGATACTAAACGCAGTTTACGTGATTACTTAATTGAGCAAGTTCTTATGACTTATAGAGACACGCTGATAAGAGAAATGATGTTCTGGTGGATCAACCAATTAGATCAGCGGGGATACTGTTCAAAAACACTTGTGACAGCCGCTAAAGAAACTAATACGGATGAAACTTTGCTTTTAGATGCATTAGTTTTGCTTCAGCAACTTGAACCGGCTGGAGTCGCTGCTAGATCTCTACAGGAATGCCTGATGCTCCAGACTGAACGGGATCAAAATGCACCAGAGACAGCTTACATTATATTAGAAGAATCTTTTAACGATCTTATTGATCGCAAGTGGAAAGAGATAGCTAAGAGATATGATGTCACTTTACAAGAGATTCAATCAGTCTTTGATTATATTAAAAAGTTAAACCCAAGCCCCGGAGATGACTTTTCTAATCCGTTAGATTATACGATCCGACCCGATCTCATCGTCCAACTGAACGGAAAAGAACTTACTATAAGGGAAGCTAAACAGAACACTCCCATACTTCAGTTTGACCAGGGATATGCAACTGAACTTAAAGAGCATAACAATAAGGAAGTCTTAAATTATGTAAAAGATAAACAGAAAGAATATAAAAGTCTTCAAGAAAATCTAAAGCAAAGACAAGAAACAATATTGCGCGTTGGAACTGCTATCATTCAGAAACAAAAATCTTTCTTTTTTGGTAAAAGTCATTCTTTAGTCTCTTTACAACTTAAAGAGTTAGCTGAAGAGCTTAATTTACATGAATCAACAATTAGCCGCACCATTAACGGAAAATATATTCAAACTGATTTTGGAACATACGAGTTTAAATATTTCCTATCCAGAAATCATCAGACTGATGAGGATACTTCCTTTTCAACTCATTCTGTACAGCAGCATCTGTTAAAATTAATTGAACATGAAAATAAACAGAAGCCTCTTTCAGATCAGAAAATTGCTGATCTATTAAAAAAAGAAAACTTTGATTTATCTAGAAGAACGGTAACAAAATACCGTAAACAATTAGATATTCCTGCTTCTTCCAAAAGAAAACGATATGACTAGTGATACAAAAAAGCTATGTCCTCCTAAAAAAGAGGGCATAGCTTTTAAATATGGCTAAAACAGTCTATTTCACAAGTATGATACTAAAAATATGTCAGTACCCGTTTCGCACCTAGTCTTTCTATTCTGTTTTTTTCAACACATCTATCAAGTTTATTTTTCGGTCACTTGGTACTTTTCTGATTTCTAATTCGATCCCCTGCTGGCTAAGAAATTTAAATGCTTCAATATCTGTTTCATCCACTGAAACAAAATTTGTAATCATCTTTTTCCCATGTGAAAATTTCATGCCACCAATATTAACTTTATCTATTGGCAGACCAGCCTTGACCAGCTGTGATACATCAGTCGGATTAGTAAATAACAGCATAACTTTTACGTTATCCAGTAAGCTATGATTTGAAATTTCTATAAGCTTCTCTACTGTCATCACGTTCGTTTTTACACCGGGAGGTGAAGCTTGTTTAAGTAGAAATTTTCTTAGATCGCTACCTGCTGCTTCATCACTTACAACTAAAATTCTACTGATCCCTGTGATCTTTGTCCATGTTGTTACAACTTGCCCATGAACCAAGCGATCGTCAATCCGGGCTAATTTTATATCCATCATTTCTTTTTATATTCCTTCCCAAAAATCAGCTGGTCTCTTTTATTGCTAAAATTCCCAGTTAATACTAATTTGATATAATCAAATATTAAACACTAATTAAAAATCGGATTGCCTGACTAGTATCGGCTTTCCCTATCTGTATGAATGCTGGTTCTACATTTATCTTTAGTCTTCAATAATTGAATCAATTTCATCTAATTCATCTACCATAGAACCATTTTCCAGATAATGATAAAGATAATAGTACTCACTATATGCAATTTTAATATTTAATTGCTTTTCAAGTTTTATGATAACCTTTTTTATTTCAGAATATAGTGGATGTCTCTTTATCTGTTCTAAGTCTGAATCTATCGTTAGTGTCTCATTTAAAACGGTTCGCTCTACTACACCTGCTAGGTGCATAATTAAATTAATATGAAAAGCATAATTCCCTTCTCTCTCATCAGAAAGATCATAAAATTCTTTTGCAGATATCCATAATGGATCAATTACTTTCGCGGGATTTATAAATGTATAACTTTCTTCTATAAAATTCTGACATAGTCTTTTAGCGTTTCCTTCGTCTACTTCTGGAGTGAATGATACTATGCTGTTTTGAGAAATAATATCTTTCAAAACAACTTCAACATCTTGTTCAATAAACTGCTCTAATGGAATAAAGGGAGCATCCAGCTTGGGATTCAGAATACCAGTAGTTGCTACAATTGAAAAATCTTTTTTCAACTTTTCTCTTTTTTCTTTTAATTCAGCAACCGAACAAGCTATAACACTTAGATTCGTTTCCAGATTATTATCAAGTGCACTTTCTACTAATTCTTTGATTCTTTGGGCTGTCCCTTCACCGCTTGCACAGACAGCTAAAATAATTTGTTTCTTTTTATTTTTTATTGATAGATCATATGGTTTGTTATTTACTGTATCGACATAACCTCTAAATTTTTTGAGTGATTCAAATAATGTGTTCAGATCTGTATCCACAAGAGAAGCTTTCCGAACCGCTTCAAGTACTACAGCGGTTGATACCATATCAATTGTTCTTACGGAAATACCTGTTTCTTCCATCAATTTTTCACCAAAAGTAGAAAGTGAACCCATATCTACCAGCAACAGTACTCCATTTCCTTCATCTACTTCTATTACAGCTTGCTTGATCCGTTCATAAGCTGTTTGCGGCGGCATGTCCAAGGGCATATCAATTGAATTGATTTTCTCAATATCAAGAAGCTCTTCTACCACACTAGTCATGCTGCTAGCTGTAGATTGTCCATGTGTTGCTACAATAACGCCCACTTTCCCCTGGGCTTGTTCATCTCTCAAAGAGACGAGTAAAACGGTAAGATAATATACTTCATTTTCCGGAATCGTTACATGCATTTCATCAGAAATAATTTTTCTGATTTCTTTTGCTACTTCATATTCTGCCGGGAAATCAATTGCCATTTCTTTAATATTATGATTTATATTACGCTCTTCACCTAAGAAAATCTTTTTCAGAAAAGAACTAATATGCAAACTCATTGCATAAATAAAATTCTGCTGAAATTCAGCACCTAATCTTCGTTTTACTAAATCATATAAAGTTCTGGTCAATTGGATAACTTCAGTATTAACAAATTCTGCCAATTTTGATTCTGTGTTAAAAGAGAAACCATGATTTCTATAATAAGACTTTAAATGAACATTAATATCCGTTGATATATAATGATTAATTGATTCCTGATCTAATCCTTCAGCCTTTAAGAGCGCAGCTTTATCCCCAATTATGTCATAAAGATTATAAGGCAATTCATAAGCGTCTGTTGTCATTTTTACGAAAGATTCATTAGGTGAAACACTAATCTCAGGCTCAAGATACTTGGATAGTTCAGTATGCCTTTTTCTATCAGAAGAAAGTTGGATCAATCCTGCTTTGATACCATCCGGAAGATCATTAACTGTTAAATTCACTTCTTCTTTCTGCATTTGATGCATAAATCCTCTTGCACAAACTAATTGGATATTCGACTTTAGTTGACCTACGTTCCCGTAATTCACACTAGTGATCAATGCTTTAACAACATCTTCTGTTAAACTGATTCTTCTTTGTATTCTATTTGCTTCAATACCTGCCATCAGCTTCACTAAATCGATTTGTTCATTAGCTGGTCTTTGTTTGAAAGAAGGCAGATGAATATTGATTGGAATTCGTCTCATAAAAGTATCTAATAAGGCAGATCCGGGATCTTCTGTTGTAGCTCCTACAATTCTTACAGATGCTTGCTTTGCTTTTCCTGTTTCTCCCATTCTATTATATGTTCCGTGATCCATGAAATAAAAAATCATTTCCTGACCTTCAGGAGGTAGTCTGTGAATTTCATCTAAAAACAGCATACTCCCATCGGCTTGTTGAATAAGTCCTGATTTATCGGCCATTGCGCCCGTAAAAGCACCCTTTGAGTAACCAAATAAATGACTCATCAATAATTGAGGATTATGAGCGTAATCGGCACAGTTAAATACAATCAACTCTTTTGAATGATCAATCATTCCATTTGATTGAGCAAATCTAAACATTGCATGTGCAAAAAATGATTTACCAGAACCAGTAGGTCCAGTAATTAAAGTATTTAAACCTTTAGGAGGGTATAAAACTGCTGCCTTGGCTTGTTCAACGGCGTTCTTCATACTACCGGTAGCCCCAATAGTGGTCTGAAAGATATCTTCATCTGAAGAAAAAGCAAAGTCATGAATACCCTGATCAGTTTCAATATCTTCAGGTCGTGTCTCTTTATAACTAGATACATACTTTGAAAATGGTTTATGCTGCATTAATTTGATATCGATATATTTAACCGGTCTACCTTCAACTTTATAAAGTTTTCCTTCTCGGACCAATAGGTTCAAGTCTTTTGAGACATTACTCCGCTGGATATCTAATGCATCAGAAATTTCTTTCGTCGTAATACCTTGTTTTAATTCTAACTCCTTTTTTGAGTAGTATTTAGTATTGTTAATGACATATTCATAGATACGCTCTATTCTTTTCATTTCCTGTTCTCCTTTCAAGATAATGGCTCTTGAAACTTCACCGTTAGTATACACTAGATAATACACAAATAAAACACACTAGAACAAAACAGTCTAAATTATTCAGGACTGTTCTATTATAGTGTGTTAAAATTCTTGAAATCTCTATGTTTAATTACTTTCTTTTACTGCTGTAACTATGTAATTGCCTTTTAAAATTAAATACACTAAGTAATTAGAGTGCAGCGAGAAGGAAGGGCCACACCTTCACTTCTCAGCTATCACCCGGTAAGGGATACCCGTTATGAATACACAAGTTTAGAAGTCACTGAACTTGTGTAGATTTATCTTTATAAGAGTTCATTATCAATAAACTTGCTATATCGCTAACTAAGTATAAGTATATAGAAAAGCTATGAACTGAACTCTGGATATTATTATATTAATGAAAGGAGGAGAAGAAGGAGAGAATGCACTAAAATAGGATGTTTCTTCTCCGTTTCATTACACTTAAAACTATATAATAATATTGTGAAATAGTCAACAATTTATTCAGATTTTTTTTCCTTTTCTTTTTATTTTATTCAAAAACTACTATATAGTAAGCTTTTTTTGTTTGATTTTCTGTTGCTCTTTTTATTTTTTTAAAGAGAATCTTCACATAGTACGAATTCGAGTAATCTTAGACTGCTGTATCATTGCAAAAGATAGTAATAAAAATTCGTAATTTTATTATGATAATCATCGGGAAAAGATATAGATGAAAAAAAGCCAATGCACTTCTACGAGCACATTGGCTTTCCTATTTATTGAACTATATCCTTACTCTCTTCAAAAACGGATATAGCTCTTTTTCTAGCTTCAGAGTGATTGACTATAGGATAAGGATAATGCTCACCCATTATTACACCTGCCGCTTCTTGTTCTTCTTTGCTCATTTTCTCCGGGTCATGGATGTACTCATTTTTAACAGCACTTAACTCTGTTACATATTTACGGATAAAATTACCTGAAGGATCATATTTTTCAGACTGAGTCGTGGGATTAAACACTCTAAAATAAGGCACTGCATCTGTACCTGTCGAAGCTGCCCACTGCCAGCCTCCTATATTACTTGAAGCATCATAATCAATCAGCATTTTCTGAAAATATCTTTCACCCCAACGCCAATCTATCAGTAAATCTTTAGTTAAAAATGATGCAACAATCATGCGCAACCGATTATGCATCCATCCGGTTTCGTTCAATTGTCTCATAGCTGCATCTACGAGTGGATAACCTGTATGACCAAGTTTCCATTTTTCAAATTGTTCCTTATCATTATTCCATTGAATATTTGAAAACTGAGTTTTTATTGGCTTCATTTTCTGATCTGGGTTACCTACATAAATCATATGATAGAAATCTCTCCAGCATAATTCTTTTAAAAAAGTTTTCTGGCTCTCGGAGCTTGTTTCTTTTTTCACTGCATTCCAGACAGTACGTATGCTGATCTCCCCTGTTCTCAGATACTGAGATAATCGACTTGTATTATCTTCGAAAGGATAATCTCTTGCTTTTTTATATTTGTCAATTTTTTCTTCAATAAACTTATTTAACTGCTTCTTTGCTTGTTCAGTTCCAGGCAGATAGTGAATATTCAAGCTAGATTCTTTTACCATTTTTTCTAATTTTTCTTCGTTCTCTTTGAATAAAACTTCTTTAAGTACCTTTTTCGGATTAATCATCACCTGTATAGGGGTCGGTTTTTCTAGTTCAATCCACTTATTATAATAAGGAGTGAAAACTTTATAAAGATCTCCAGAATTATTTTGTACTTCATACGCTCCATGTAAGTAATGATCCATATAAGAGTGAACGGCTATCTCATGTTTTTTGAAAAACTCTCTCATTCTATCGTCCCTTTGTTTTCCATAACCTCTCTCATCCTTATTAAAATAAATTTCCGACCAGTTAGGAAATGATTTTTTCAGATCAGAAAAACTCTTTGTTATATCCCCATATAATATTTGTAAATGTAGTCCGCTTTTCTTCAGTACTTCTTTAAAATGCCATACACTCGCAAAAAAAGCATCATGATTCAAGCTATTTTCCAAGAATTGTTCTGGATTAATATGAAAAACCAGAATCAATTGCTCCGATTCTTCAAATGCTTTCGCAAGTGCAATATTATCTTCTAACCTTAGATCTCTTCTAAACCACATTACTGAAACCATAAATCTGCCCTTTCTCTTCTAATATAAACACTTTATATTTTTATATAAATACAATTCGTTTTTCTATATTTGATATCTAACCTGAAATAATAGTTACAAAAAAGGTTTACTAAACAGACTAGATATTCTGCTTAGTAAACTATCTTTATTTTAAGCAATTCAATTTAAAGTAATTTTTCAATATCTTTTGCTATTTTCTTTGGACTAGTCGTAGGAGCATACCGATTTACTACTTCTCCATCAGCATCAATCAAAAACTTTGTGTAATTCCATTTGATCATTTTATTTCCTGTCTGATCTTTTAAATACTTAAACAGAGGATGCGTCTCATCTCCATTAACTTTGATCTTATCAAACAATGGGAAAGAAACTCCATAGTTCATTTGGCAGAATTCTGCTATTTCTTCTCCTTCTAACGGTTCTTGATTCATGAACTGGCTACAGGGAAATCCTAAGACTACAAATCCTTTCTCTTTATAGTCCTGGTACAAATTTTCAAGATCCTTTAATTGAGATGCAAGTCCACATTGGCTGGCGGTATTTACAATCAATAATGGTTTTCCAGCATACTTAGATAGAGAAATTTCATTTTCTGACATATCTGTCACTGTATAATCTGTAATCGGCATATCATTTCATCCTTTCTTTTCTAAAATCAATTTTATAGGCTATTATCTGGACTATTTTTTAAAAATTTAATTTTTATACCATTAGGATCTATAATCGCAAACCTATTTTCACCTTGTTCCATAACATTTACTCCGCAGGATTTTAGTTGTTCTTTTAAATTAAGCCAATATTCTTTCGAGGTAACAATAATTGAAAATCCCTCTAATCCCAAATCCTTTTCACTTGGTGCTGGCAGGTTTCTACCTAACCAGATATTTGTTCCAATATGGTGATGATAACCATTCATTGCAAAAAAATTTGCCTGTTCACCAAATCTATCTTTTAAATCCATTCCTAAAATTTTCTCATAGAAATTTTGTGTCGCCTCTAAGCTTGAAACAGACAGGTGGACATGACCAATTATCGTTTGCACAGGAAATAAGGCAGCAGCATTTTCATCTCTGCTTGCTAAAACACCTTCAGTATCCATTTCGATCGTGATTCCAGCTATTCTACCATTTGGCTTGATATCCCATTTCGATTTTGGTTTATCACTATAAATTTCAATTCCATTTCCTTCAGGATCTCGTAGATAAACAGCTTCACTATACCCATGATCTGAAGCACCTTCTATCGGTATCTGTTCACTTAGTAAATGATATAATACATTACCTAAATCCTTTCTTTCAGGAAGTAAAAATGCAGTATGAAATAAACCTGCAACCTTTCTTGGTGGATTAGGCTCTTGCACTTTCTTCAAAATCAATAGTGGCGGTTTTAACTCACTAATTCCTAAAGTTATTTCTCGCTCTGTCTCAGTTAATCGTTTTAACCCTATTCGTTCATAATAGTCAGCTACTTTAACTAGATCTTTAACTTTTAATGTAACTGTTCTAATAAAAATTGATTGATCAATCTTAAATAACTGATTCATATACTTACTCCTACATAGATTTATTTTGGCATTCTGACAATAAATATCTCATGATTAATCTTGCCCTTATATCCTCTGTTCTTTAAGTCGCTTGATTCGTTCCAATCTTGGTCGATTGTATCGTTGAATCACAATGAATGGCGCATTGATGCTGACTCCATAAATCGCATTTATCCAAGCTGCCCAAGAGGGGTTCCACAAGAAAAATAGCGGAACTAATAGCATGATCAACCAGTGCGTCAGTTCAGCACGCTTAGTTTCCATGATGAATTCTTCGATATCTTTTTTATTAGAAGAATGTAAGTGTTTCTTCCTGTAACCTAAATTAAAAAGGGAAGCGCCATCTGGCAACTTATCTTTCCATCTTTTTACTAGAAAGACTATATCGTAGAACTGTCCTCTTTTTTCCCAATCATAAGAATTAAACAGAAATTTGAACAAACTATTAGTTAAGAAAAGATTTTTAGGCAAAAACAACAGCGATATAGATACAGACATATGGATAATAAACCAGATACCAATATTTAATAGTAACAGCAACATTGTTTGAGAAAGTGTCATAGTAGTTAACTCCTTTCTTAAACATCTATCTTACGATCACGCCAAGATACAGAATGCAAGATATGTACCTGAATGAATGACCATGAATAGACAATAATAAATGATACCAATAACATTGGATAACACATAAATAACCAGTTAGAGAACTTTCCTACCTTCTGTGCCAACCATAAAAATTGACCTGCGTAAAAAAAATAAAGAAAAATAAAAGCAGGTAACCAGACAGAAGGATTTATCAGTAAACTGAACACTATTGAAAGAGGAATAATTAGTCCACCCGCTATCCATAAGCCTACAGCTGAAATTATCAGCGGGTGTGTATTGCTTGAACCACTTGCAATGCTTTTTGACCACCCAAGTAACCAATGTTTCAGTCCTTCTGGGTACATACGAAAAGAAACAGACCCCTTTCCACCAAAATTGTATACAGAAAGATTATGATCCTGAAAGAGTTTCGTCAACATAAAATTATCCAGATGTGAACCGAGTATCTCCTTATGTCCTCCGGTCAGCGTATATTCCTTTGCAGAACACATTAGAAATGGTCCGAAAGCTCCTCCGGTTTTGAATACATTTTTCAAAGGAGTAAAACAATTCAATCCTGCAATAACGACCATATTCATTGGGGCAGATAATTTTTCATAAAACTTCACAGTACGATGATACGGCTGAATCGTAAATAACCCTGAGTAACTAAGCTTTTTAAATTCTGCAATAATGTTTCTCAGTGCATCTTCATGGTCAAAAAAAGTATCAGCGTCCATAAATATCATCAACTCCCCTGTTGCGCCTATTGCGCCCCTGTAACAAGCTGCTGTTTTGCCAACGAGTTCTTCTTCGTTTTGCGTTTGATTTTTAATTTTGATTTCCACATTATACTTGGAAGCTACCTCAACAGTATGATCTGTTGACTCATCATCCACTATAATGACCTGTTGCGGCTGAAGCGATTGTCTGTTTAATGTATCAAGAAGATTAACGATATTTTTTTCTTCATTTCTGACAGGGATGATAATTGAAATAGTTGGTATCGGAACTGTATCATCCAATTCTTGAGATGATATATATGGGATTTTAAATAATATAAAAAAATTTAAGGCCTTCTAGCTGATTGAATCTGAGTTTATTTATAATCTTTTTTCACGATCATATCTCTTACTTGTTGTCCACTTAAAGTAACCATCGGCATTCCACCACCGGGATTAACAGATCCTCCAACAAAATATAAATTATCATAATGTTCGCTATGTTTAGGATGTTTAAATCCATTATTCAGCTTTTTATCTGCAGTAACCCCATAAATGGCTCCTCGATTGGAATAATATGTCTGCTGAATATCTTCCGGTAGCCACATATCTTCAAATACGATATGTTTTCGCAAATCAGTTAATCCCATTTTTTCTAACTTTACTAATACTCTTTCTCTTAAAGCAGCGTACTCATCATCAGTAAACGATTTGTCTTGAATATAAGGGATATGTGGTAGAACTTTAATATTTTCATGACCTGCTGGTGCTTGTGCCGGATCTGTTTTATTGACATTTACTAAATAAATCGTGGGATCTTCAGGCAATTCATGATGCTGAAAAACTGACTCATAATTTCGGTCAGAATCATCTGAAAAAAAGAAATTATGATGGGCTAATTGTGGATAAAGACGATCTACACCAAGATGCAGAACCATACCAGAAGCAGCAGGTTCAAATTTTTGTTCCAGCTGTTCAATCATCTTTTTGTCTTCATTAAGTAGATATTTATATGTTGGGATTACTTCCATGTTAGAGACAAAATAATCTGCTTCAACAAGGCTTCCATCTGATAATTCAGCTGAATGAATCTCTTTGGTTTGTTCATTGTTCAACTTAACAACTTCTTTGCCAGTATGAATAGACACTCCCACTTCGTTTGCTAAGGTACGCAATCCTTCTCCTAGTTTATGCATACCTCCTGGAATATACCATAGACCTTGGTCGTGCTGCATATATGCAAGCATATTCATAATTGCTGGAGCATTATCGGCTGAGGAGCCTACATATTTAATATAGTACTTTAGCATTTCCTGCATATGCAGATTAGTGATCCTTTTTTCAATTGCACTAGACATAGTAGAAAAAACATCGAAGTCTTTTAAAGCTGACAAAGGTCCATGAAATTTTAATACATCACCTAATGTATCTAATCCTTTATTAAAATATCCTTTTTCAGTGACCTCATATAAAGACTTGGAATATTCTAAAAATTTACGATATTCTATCAAATCTTGTTCATTTAAGTAAGGGTTGGCTTTTATCATATCTGAAAGTTTTTCATATAGGTCAATTGTGGTTCCGTCGGTAAAAAATGACCGCCACTGCAAGTTCAATTTTTGAATAGGTATATAGTCTTCCATACGTTTACCACTAACTAAAAATAATCTTTCAAAAATAAATGGCATAGTCAAAATCGAAGGTCCAAGATCGAATCCGTATCCTTCACGTTCCAAACGATTTAATTTTCCACCAATATGTTCGTTTTTTTCATATAAATCAATTTTATAACCACTTTGCGCTAAAGCTATAGCTGCTGATATGCCTCCTAGACCCCCACCAATTACTGCAATCGACTTCTGCTTGCTCGGTTGGACACCTTCCATAATATGTTCTCCTTTTTAGTCAACTATTAACCACCTTAAAAATCAGCTATTTTTCAAACTTCTATTAGCCTCTCGGTACAAACATAACTTTCTGATTAAAGAAGTCTTATTTCTTATAGTAAAACAGTCATACTGATTCTTACGAACAGTATTTAAAATTTCTTGATATATATTTGCTGAAAGCAGCACTGGGAAACGACTATCCGAATCGAATTTCAATAGATTCTGTTTCACAATTTTGTATAATTCTTCAGATCGAGAAGCCAGTAATTCCCATAATAGAATAAAAGATTGATTAACTGTCTGATTTTTTAAATCTTGACGAGAGTATCCTGTCTTTTCCATTAATTCTTTAGGCAAATATATGCGATTATTATCACGCTGGTCTTCTCCGACATCTCTCAATATATTTGTAATTTGCATTGCTACTCCAAGAGAAATCGCTATATCAGTTAGTTCCTGATGGTTTTCCGTTGCAATGATGGGTAATAGCATTAGCCCCACTGAGCCTGCAACAAAATAACTGTATCTTTCTAATTCATTTAACGTATCTGGTTAAACAAAATGATAATCCATTGTTTGACCTTCTAATTGATCATAAAAAGGTTCAAGTGACATATCATATCGATCAAACACATCCCTCAATGCTCTCCAGATAGGTGTATCAAGATTATTTCCTTCGCTAAACAGATCTAACTGTTTTTTTAATTCATCCAATGCTTGTTTCTGTTCTAAGGGAGATGATGCTTCATCAATACTATCGTCAGCTTGTCTACAAAAAGCATAAATTGCATATACAGCCTGAGCTTTTTCTTTCGGTAACTTAGAAAAAGCAAAATAAAAACTCTTGGAATGTACTTTTATGATTTCTTCACAATATTCATAATCTAGTTCCAAGTTTTTTTGCTTTCTTTTTATCTTTTTCGATTTCACTTCCTCCTCGAAATTAATCAGGAAATTTCTAATTAATGTAAGATATAATAGATTAAATAATATTATATAACCTGAATAATTCATAGCTCTGTAATTAAGCCTGTTTTCTTGAACAGATTATTTGTTTTTGAAAAAATTAGCGACTTTTTCATTAAACAATGTG
>NZ_FOSJ01000051.1 GCF_900114235.1 Marinilactibacillus piezotolerans
CACACAATTCTTCTTCATAAATAACAACATAACTTTTTCCTTTACTTACATCTAAAGCCATGACTCTCATTTATTTTCGCTCCTTTCTATATTAAATTGAAGTACTCCACTATGCCTTAACGATTCCACTTTCCTATAGACGATCTCAAAGGACCAACATACTTCAAACTGATTCAATCAAGGATAGTGAAGGGGCCAGTTTGACATGCAGACTCATGGTCTTCTAACGTTGACGGCCTCATCTTCACCTCTACTATATAAAAAAATAGTAGTGCATATCCACCGTCGTGGATATTACACTACTAATCTTAGTATGTTTGACACAGAGCCAAATAAAGAACACAACCATGTCCTATTGAAAAAGGACTTGATTGTGTTTTTTTGCAGCTATCCAATTATTTATTATAGCAGAGAATCTATTACTACCTTTTTTTACGTCCAGTAATCATATTATAGATAAAAACAATCAATGCGATAACTAATAAAATGTGTACAAGTCCACCAGCTATTTCAAATACAAATCCTAAGACCCAAAATAATAGTAACAATCCAATTAAAGTCCACAGCATTCTTAACACTCCTTTGTTATGATGTCTTGAATTAATTATAGCAATAAAGAGCTAATAAAAAAATGATACGAATTAGAAGTAATTATTATCAGCTATAAAAGTGGAATATCCAATGAGTTTTTTTCTAATGGTTCTGGCCTTGGTTTGCCAAATAGATAGCCTTGAAAAAGTTTGTATCCTTGCTTTTTTAACCAGTTAAAGTCTTCAATTGTTTCAATACCTTCTGCTAGAGCTATTGAATTTAGATTCTTTGCTTTTTTTAGGAAGGCAAGCGCAACATCTTGTTTCTCAGTATTTGTTGAAATTCCTTGAGCATATTCCATATCCAGTTTCATATAAGGCGGTTTTAATTCTTCTAAAACGTCTAAAGTATTATATCCAGATCCTACGTCATCCAATGCATATTGAAATCCATTGTCTTGATAATAGTGCAGAATAGTTTTTAGATGATTTAGATCTTCGATTTTTTCAGTTTCAACAACTTCAAACACAATTCTTTTAGGATCAATATTCAAACGATTTGCTATTAGTGTAGTGGTTCTTAGACAGTGTTCAGGCGAATAAATTGCTGTAGGAATGAAATTTATAAAAGCTTTCTGGTGACTTTCAATACGTTCAATTTGTTTTACTGCATGAATTCTACAGATTCTATCTAATGCAAAAGTCCGACCGCGTATTTTTGCTGCAGGAAAAATCACGTTTGGGTATATTGTTTCTCCTGCATCATCATGAAAACGTGCAAGTAGTTCGTATCCGAATATGTTTCCGTCTCCAGTAATAATAGGTTGGAAATGCATATTCAGATGCTGTTCATTCAAAATAGAGTCAATCCAGGCAGCTTCTATGTATGAATCGAATTGATCCATAGAATTCCATTCTAGTTGATTGATTTTAAAGTAAATGTCATTAGTTAAATCCATCTCATTCAAAAAGTTAAATAAATCAATTGCACCTGATTCATTGGTTTCAAGATATAAATCAGTTACGGTGAATTCATGTCCAAAACGAGTAAAATGATTAGATATGATTGAGAGTAATGACTCAGTAAGTTTAAAAGTTATACGTTGACCAAAAGACGAACAATTTTTACAAATCATTTTTTTCCTCCGAAGTTGTATGTATTATTAGATAAATCATATCATATGATTAGTTAATAAAATAGAGAAGAGACGAAAGTAGCATTAATTCTATGTAAATTGATATAATAAAGACAAAAATATTTATTAGTAATTAAATAAATCTATTTTTACTGAATCATCCAAAAATTTTATTATGGAAGTTGAATAAGGTGATTCCAAAAAAATAAACTGAAGAGATCGATACTGATTCTTATTCGTATGCTTGACCCAGAAAACTTTGCTGGTTTTTCTAATTATTGTATAGAAATAAGCAAAGTAGAATCAATATATTAAATAAATATGGTAGGCTAATAGTACAATATCAGTTTTAGAAAGGACAATCTTCCTAATTGTTAAGGGTACGGTACGGCTGCACTTTTTATTATTCTTTTCTAAAAATCAAAAGGAGAGTACAATTATTTGAGTATTGGATATCCGTGTATAACCATAGGTGTTGAAAATACACAGCAGAAGACATGTAGAAAGCGTAATGCAACAGAAGAGCATCTCAGGACTTTGATTGACCACAATTTGACAGCTTTAAAGAATATTATAGAATTCAATGCAGAACACAATATTAAGTTGTTTAGGATTAGTTCTGATATTATTCCATTTGCCTCAGATAAGGAAGTAAACACGCTTAATTGGTCTAAAGAGTTTTCAAATCAATTTGAAGAACTAGGTCGATTGATTAAAAAGCATGGTATAAGAGTTTCTATGCATCCAGGACAGTATACAGTTATTAATTCTCCTGATGAAGGAGTGGTTTCAAGAGCAATAGCTGATCTAAATTACCATACTTTATTTTTAGATAGTTTAGGTGTGGATGAAGCCAGCAAACTGATTCTGCATGTTGGCGGAGTTTATGGGGATAAAAAAGCAGCTGTGAATCGATTTGTTCAAACGTATCATGGACTGAATGAACGAGTCAAAAATCGTCTAGTTATTGAAAATGATGATCGTTCCTATTCCATTGAAGAGGTGCTTTCGATTAGTGAGAGGACTGGAGCCCCCGTAGTATATGACAATTTGCATAGTGCTATTTATACTAGTGATCCAGATAAAAGTGACACTTACTGGATTAATAAAGTTAAGTCTACTTGGGAAGAAAAAGATGGTAGGCAAAAAACGCATTATTCACAGCAACAATTTAATAATAGGACAGGATCTCATTCTAAAACAATCCGTATTGACGAATTCATGGAATACTACAATGAGGTAAAAAATCTGAATATTGATATTATGCTTGAGGTAAAAGATAAAAATCTATCTGCAGTCAAGTGTATTCTATCTACTAATGAGAATGGAACAATTAAAGAGCTGGAAGAAGAGTGGAGTCGTTATAAATATGTTGTACTGGAGCGCTCTCAAAAGATTTATCAAAGTATTCGTTTATTGCTGAAAGATAAAAATGCTTACCCAGTTATCCAGTTTTATAGATTAATTGAAGCAGCAATCGATCAAATTCCTTCGAATAATTCTGCCTTGAATGCAGCTAGCCATGTGTGGGGATACGTTAAAAAAGAAGCAAAGGAGAAAGAAAAAACAAAGTTTAAACGTTTGTCGGAGGCTGTTGCCAAGGAAGAAAGCGAACTTAAAAGACTGAAAAACTTTTTAAAGCAAATGATGGAAAAATATGATCAGCATTATGTATTAGAGTCACTATATTTTGAATTTTAAGAATCAAATATTGTAAAGGGAGTTGATAAACATGACCAAAGCTAAGAAGTTTGGAATAGTTTATTTAATTGTTTATGGAATTATGCTTTTTCTGAATTATTGGTCTGCTACAGATGTCGGTTCAACGGCTGATAGTCAGCAATCACTGATTCAACCAGCAGGATATGCATTTTCGATTTGGGGAGTTATTTATTTAAGTATATTTCTTTGGATCATACGTTTATTTTTTATCAAAACAATAGAAAGAACTGTGTATGAGAAAATAAAAGTATGGCTGATATTAAATTTTATTTTGAATGCAGCTTGGATCCTGACTTTTACGGCAGATATGATTTTTCTATCAACGTTAATAATTGCGGGACTTTTATTTACGCTCATCATGATTTATAGAAGCATCTCGGCAATACGCTACAATTTCTTTGACCGGTTTCCATTTTCTCTATATTTTGGATGGGTAACTGTAGCAACAATCGTGAATATATTTACTTTGGCAGTTTCTATGGGGACGAAACAGATATTAGGACTAAATGAAATATCCTGGACAAACATTATGTTAGTAGTTGCAACGGGATTATGTATTTATATTTCTATTAAGTACCTTGACTGGCTTTATCCATTAGTTTTTGTGTGGTCATTTACCGGAATAGCTATTGAAAACAGTAATGCAGTTATTATAATAATTGCCGGCATTGGAATTTTTTTACAATTGGCGGTTTCTGGATATGCTGCATATCGGTCAATGAAAAGATCAGTTGCTTAGCAAAGGTAAATAAAGTCACTCAGAAGAGAAGGTTTCTTAATAGGAATCTTCTCTTATAGTAAAATAAGTTATTTTAAAATTTATAAGTGTAATTGATAAGTTGTTAACTGAAATAACTTAACATTCTTAAGCTATCTCTAATAGTGTCTTAAGATATGGTACAATAGATAAGGAGATTTTAAGGAAAACAATAGGAGTGGAGAAATATGAAATTTGCAATTGCTGGAAGCGGAGCAATGGGTAGTCGTTTTGGATTTATGTTGCATCAAGCAGGAAACGATGTAATTTTAATTGATAAATGGGATGCACACATTCAAGAGATCCGTCAGAATGGATTAACTGTAAACTATAATGGAACAGAGAAAGTAGTAAAAATTCCAATTTATCGCCCTAATGAAGTTAAAGGAAAAGTTGATGTAATTTTCATGTTTACAAAAGCAATGTTTTTAGGGGAAATGCTGGAAGATATCCAACCAATCATCAAAGAAGACACACAGGTGGTCTGTCTATTAAATGGAATTGGTCATGAAACGGTAATGAAAAAATATGTTTCATTAGAAAACATTTTAATCGGTGTAACGATCTGGACAGCTGGATTAATTGGTCCAGGGAAAATAGACTTAGAAGGAACGGGATCTACTGAAATCCAAAACTTTGTTCCAGGTGGAGAAGAAAAAGCCAAAGAGATTGTTAAAGTACTTGAAGAAGCTGGGTTGAACGGGGTTTATAGTGAAAATGTTAAATTCTCAATTTGGAGAAAAGCATGTGTGAATGGAGCACTAAATGCAACTTGCTCTTTATTGGATGCTACGTTAGGAGAAATGTTCGAAACAGACCAGGCAATATCTATTACAGAAAAAATCGTTAAAGAATTTGTTGACGTAGCTGCAAAACAAGATGTGCAGCTGGATTTTAATGATACTGTAGAGTATATAGTGAAAAGCGCTAAAGAATTGGGTCATCATTATCCTTCAATGCACCAGGATCTAGTGCAACACCATCGTTTGACTGAAATCGACTATATAAATGGTGCTGTCGCTCGATTAGCTGTAGAGTATGGAATTGAAGCACCGACTAATGAACTAATCACCAAATTTATTCATGCAAAAGAACAATTATTAAAAGTAAAATAAAAACAATTACTGTTATACTTTTTTGAAAATTAATACTAGTAATATTAATTAATATGTATAAAAGCGTAGAGCTTGCTCTACGCTTTTTTGTATTTAAAATTCTGATTGAGATAAATATGCAAGAGCGTATTGAGCATATAATTCAGCACCAATTATTAAAGCATCTTCATCTACATTGAAACGACCGTGATGGTGTGCCCAAAGTGTATCTTTTTCAGCATTACCAGCACCAACTAAAGCAAATGCACCGGTTGCTTCTGCCATGTAATAACCAAAATCTTCAGCGCCCATTGTTGGCGGTTCTGCTCTTAGAACATCTTTACCAAATGCTTTAGCAGCGACTGCTTGAACTAACTGAGCAGACTTAGATTCATTGACAACAGGTTCTGTTTTTCTATCATATTCCACTTCAACTGTTCCGCCATATAGTTTTGCCAAGTGAATTGCATAATTATTTATTGATTCTTCGATTTTGTTTCTAGTTTTATTATCGAAGGTACGAATTGTTCCTTCTAGTAAGGCATTCTCTGCGATTACGTTAAACCGGCTGCCAACTTCCATTTTTCCAATAGTTACAACTGCAGGATGTAAAGGATCGATTTCTCTTGAAACGATTGTTTGAAGAGTTGATACAAATTGAGAAGCCATAATTGCAGCATCTACTGTTTGATGTGGCATTGCAGCGTGTCCACCTTTTCCTTTGAAACGAACAGTCAGCATATCTGCTGCCGCAAACGAGGGACCAGGGGGACAAGAAACTTTTCCGGATTCTAATTCTGACCAGATATGAATTCCAAAGACATTGTCCACATCCATGGTTACACCTTGTTCAATCATCTTACGTGCACCTTCAGCGATTTCTTCAGCAGGTTGGAATAAGAGGCGAACAGTTCCTTGAATACTCTCTTTCACTTCTAGTAAAGCAGCAGCAGCACTTAAAAGCATAGCAGTATGCGCATCATGGCCACATGCATGCATCTTACCTGCAATCATTGACTGATACGACAGTTCTTTGTTTAATTCAGTTACAGGTAAAGCATCCATGTCAGCTCTCAACAGAATAGTCTTTCCCGGACGCTCACCCTTTATTTCAGCTAGAATACCTGTTGGTTGCATTTTTTTATATGGGATAGCCAATTTATTCAATTCCGCAGCTATACGATTTGTTGTTTCTATTTCTTCAAAGGCGATTTCGGGATGCATATGTAGCTCTCTTCTAAACGCAATCATTTCTTTTTCTATTGTACTGATTTTATTTTTAATAGAATGATTCATTCTTTTCTCCCCTTATACTTATAAACTTACCCTGTATTGTCTTATAAAAGTATCCCAAAAGCAAGTTTATCAAAATATTTAGTAATGTCTTTATCTTGGAATTCAATAGTGAATAGAAAAGATAAATACAAAATTGTGAACTACTCATCCTTACTTGAAATTGAAGTTTGTTTACGTTTTGTGGTGAAAACATATACTTGGCTGGATATTTCTTATCAGACATCGAAGCTGTGTGTACCCGAACAGCTCTCCTCTAGTTTCTGCAGCTCCAGATTTTATCTAATCTAAATAAGGATACATTAGAAGTGGTTTTTACTCGTTTATGATTATAGTAAACAACTTTTATTTCTACGGACTCAATATAAACTCCATCGTTTTTTTGATAGTTCTTTAAATCTAAGAAATCTTTCTTAGATTTAATCAATGTACGTTTGGATAATTTACGTTATTTTCGTTTGTTTTACATAAGGATTTAATGTTGACATTATAGATACGTTCTATTTACAGGCTGTTAACATAGGTATGATAGACTGCAAGAAGATAAAAATGATACGCTTTACTACTGCCTATTAAGCAGATTGGTTCAATATTAAAGGAGTGAATACTGTGCAAGTTCAATTCAAAGATGTCACGATGTCTTATGGAGACAAAGAAGTACTAGAGAAAATCAACTTCACGATTCCTGAGGGGAAACTGGTTTCTATATTAGGTCCAAGTGGTTGCGGAAAATCGACAACACTTATGCTGATTTCAGGATTAACCTATCCTTCTAATGGACAGATCTATTTTGGAGATAAAGAGGTAACGAAACAAGATGCAGTTAAACGTAAAGTAGGGATGGTTTTTCAGAATTATGCATTGTATCCACATTTGACTATTTTGGAAAATATCATGTTTCCGCTGAAAATGGAAAAAATGCCAAAAAATAAAAGAAAAGAACGGGCATTAGAACTAGCGAGACTTGTTCAAATCGAAGAACAAGTAGATAAAAAGCCCAAACAACTTTCTGGTGGGCAACAACAACGTGTGGCGATTGCTCGAGCGTTGGCTAAAGAACCTTCCATTTTGTTGATGGATGAACCTCTCTCAAACCTTGATGCAAGGCTACGTATAGAGATGAGAGAAGAAATCAGACGTATTCAACAAGAAACAGGCGTAACAACGGTATTTGTTACACATGATCAAGAAGAAGCACTAAGCATATCTGATGAAGTGATGGTACTGAATGAAGGGGCGATTCAACAGAACAGTGATCCGATTACGCTATATCATAAACCGAAAAATCGATTTGTAGCTCAGTTCCTGGGTACGCCTGTAATCAATACTATTAAAGTGGCAGACCATCCAGAATTGTTAAATCGGCTTCGCTTATCTGAAATTATGAAACCAGAAGTACAGTCTATCGGAATTCGAGCTGAAAATATCAAAGTAACGACGATTGAGTCAGAAGCTTTACTTAGTGGAATCGTCAATCATGTATCCCGAGTCGGTAAAGATACAACGGTTTATATAGAAGTGAATGGACACTCCTTAGTTGCAACAAATCTAGGTGTTATTCCAGAAGAAGGAACGATGATCCATATTACTGCAGACATAGAAGAAATTCATCTGTTCAATTTTAATGGAAAGGTCATTGAACTGGAGGCTGTGAAATGATACAGAAGCCGACTTTAAAGAGTTCACTTAAATCCTTACTCTACATTGCTCCGATGATGTTGATTGTCGGGACATTTAATTTATATCCAATTGTACGCTCGTTTTTGATGAGCTTTTACGCTGACTATAACATTTTCACAGGAGAGGTCAGTAGTTATGGTATTAATAATTTTATTGATATTTTTAAAGATCCGGAATTTATACTGGCGATTAGAAATACATTCATATTCGTTTTGGGTGTCGTACCAGCTTCTATTGCCATTTCACTTGGTATTGCGATTCTTTTAAATCGAGTACAAGTATTGTCGGGATTTTTCAGATCGATCTATTTTCTGCCATTCGTAACCAGTACAGTAGCTATCTCGATCGTATGGGGTTGGATTTATCATAGCCGATTTGGACTACTGAATTATGCATTGGGACTGTTAGGATTTAGCCCTATCGAATTTCTGACTGATCCTAGTAACTCTATGCTGGCACTGATCATTATGGCCATCTGGAAGGGACTAGGATTTAATATCATCTTATTCTTGGTCGGGTTAAATAATATAGATGGCAACTATTACTCTGCAGCTAAGATTGATGGTGCAAAAGGATGGCAGAGATTTACAAATATTACGTTACCGTTGTTGGGTCCAACCATGTTTTTAGTCTCTGTAATGGGTGTTATTAATAGTTTTAAGGTTTTCGATGAAGTCTTTGCTTTATTCCAGAGTAGACCTGGTCCGGCTGGTTCAGCAATGACAGTCGTTTATTATATTTTCCAGAAATTTTATCAGGAAAGCCAGTATGGAATTGCTGCTGCAGCTGGGATTGTTCTATTCTTGATTATTCTAGTCTTTACGCTGGTTCAAATGGCGTTCAACAAGAAATTTGTTCATTACTAAGAAGGGAGAGATTGAAAATGGAAGAAGTCAATCACAAAGAAACCCCGCTGATGACTAAGCTATTCAAAGCACGTAAAAAAAGTGAAACAGAAACTGTAAAAGATAGCAATCCTGCTTCAAAAATCGCCGTCTACATCCTTTTAACCATTGGCTCATTTACTATGTTGATCCCATTTTTATGGATGATTTCAACAGCACTGAAATCTCCGGCCGAAGCAGTCGCAATGCCGCCGGTCTGGATCCCTCAGATCTTTCGTATAGAGAACTTTGCAAGAGCGTTCGAAGTAGCCCCTTTTGGCAGATACTTTCTGAATAGTGTACTGATTACTTCTATATCTACTTTAGGAGAATTACTAACTACGATCCTAGCCGCATTTGCCTTTGCAAAGATGAAGTTTTATGGAAAAAATCTATTGTTTACGATTCTAATCGCAACGATGATGGTGCCTGGAGAATTGCTGATTATTCCAAATTATCTGACGATCTCAAAATTAAATCTGATCAATACGTATTCAGCTATGATTCTTCCCTATCTAGCAAGTGTCTTTTCCGTATTCATGCTGAAACAAAATTTTGAGTCAGTACCTAATGAGCTATATTATGCTGCAAAAGTGGATGGAACGAGTGATTTTAAATTTTTATGGATGATTATGGTTCCACTTTCTAAGTCAGCGATTGTAGCCGTAGCAATACTTAAAATCATAGGCAGCTGGAATTCTTTTATGTGGCCGCTGATTGTAACAAATGAACGGCTATTACGTCCACTGCCAGTAGGATTACAAGCATTTACGACAGAAGCAGGAACCCAGTATGAATTACTAATGGCAGCTTCTACAATCGTAATTGCGCCAATGATTATTATCTATCTATTCTTGCAGCGCTATATCATTATGGGTGTGGCAAAGAGCGGTTTGAAAGGTTAGAGAACTTATTGATTACCGTGAAGCGAAAAACTAGAGTAATCAATAGGTAAATGATAAAAGGGTTTAAAATGTAAAAACCAAAACATAAAAAAGGGAGTTTTGATTAAACATGCAAAGCAGAATGAAATGGTTGAAGTTAAGTACAGGAATACTAGCGGGATCTTTATTATTGGCAGCTTGTGGAGACAGTGAAACAACTGATGACAGTGCAAGTGGAGAGACAACTGATACATCATCTGAAGAAACTACAAGTTCAGGACCAGTTGAAATCACATTCTGGCATGCAATGAACGGCCCTCACCAAGAAGCAATTACGGAATTGACGGCAGAATTCAATGAGTCTCAAGATGAATACGAAGTAGTAGAACAAAACCAAGGCGGATATGAAGAATTGAGCCAAGCGATTACCGCAGCTGGCGTTTCTAATGAATTACCGACAATGTCTCAGCTGACAACAACAGATGTGCCTGAATTAGCGATGAACGAATTGTTAATCCCACTAACAGATGACTTTTTAACAAGTAATGGATTTCCTGAAGAAACATTGACAGATATATATGAAGGTTTCCAGGGAAGCTCAGAATTTGCTGGAGAAAGATATGCAATGCCGTTTTCTAAATCAACTCGTTTGACGTTCTTTAATCAGGGAATCCTGGATGAATATGGTGTTGAAGTGCCTACTTCTTGGGAAGATATCCAATCTTTAGGAGAAATGATGGTAGAAGCCGGAGATGACCGTGTAGCAATGGGGCTTGAAAACGGCTTTGAAATGGAATATGAAACAATGGCACGTCAAAACGGAGCTGAATTTATTAATGGAGATACACTTGAAACAGATATTGATTCTGAAGAAAGTGTTGAAGCTCTTGAATTCTTAAGTATGATGTTTGAAGAAGGGTATGCTCGTACGGCTGGAGAAGATGGGTACTTCTCAGGACCATTCGGCCGCGGTGAATCAGCTATGTATATTGGATCTTCAGCAGGATTAGCGCATGTTGAACCAGTTGCAGAAGAAAACGCATTAGACTGGGGTACTGCACCCGTACCAACATTCAATGATAATGAATTGACTTTATTTGCAGGTAATGATTTAGGATTATTCTCTTCAGCTTCTGAAGAAGAGCAAGCAGGATTCGTTGAATATATCAACTTCTTATTACAACCGGAAAATACTTCGCAATGGGCAATGGCAACTGGGTATGTGCCAATCGTTAAATCTGCCTTGGAAGATCCAGAATATATGACTTTCCTAGAAGAAAATCCTCGTTACGAAGCACCGACTCAAATGTTAGAGTACGGAATATCTAGTCCAGTTTTTGCTGGATACGGAGAATTCAGAAATGCTTTTACAGGTGCAATGGAAGAAGTATCTGTTAACGATGCTGAACCGCAGACAGTCTTGGAAAATTTACAGACTGAAACAGAATCTATTATAGAATCTAATAAATAAGACTTAATTAGCAGTAAACAATTCTTGTCTATACTATTAGGCAAGAATAATAGAGAGGATTTCATATATGACAACATACCGTTTTTGGAGTGGTTTAAAAACCATTGGAGGAAACATTGTCGAAATTCGCACAGAAAAAGCCAGAGTCCTATGTGACTTTGGCTTATCTGTTGCCGGACAACTCCCAGAAGATACAGAAGGTTTATCAGAAATTGAGTATTTGATACAGACAGGTAATCTGCCGGCAATCAAAGAATTATATCCAATTGAATCATTCAAAGAGTTGGATAAAACATTTTCAGCTCAATTACCAGAATTGGAAACGGTAATTTTTATTTCTCATCTTCATCTGGATCACATGGGCGGACTTCGTTATCTTTCAGAAAATGTAAAAGTTTATCTTTCAGAAGAAGCATATAAATTATATAATGAACTGGTAGCGATAAATGAAGATAAAGCTGTTGATTGCCAATTGATACTATTTGACTATACAGAATCGATCACAATAAGGGATATAGTAGTCTCTCCCAAACCTAGTGATCATGATTCTGTTGGATGTAGTGCATTCTTTATTGAAACACCAACACTTAAGATTATTCATTCAGGAGATTTTAGATTATCAGGCAAATATCCTGAGAAAGTGTGGAAATGGGCCCATGAAGCTAGAGAATGGGAGACAGATGTCTTTCTTACTGAAGGGACATCATTCAGCTTTAATGAAGATCATGAAAAAAAAGAAAGTCAGTTTGCAGAACGAAAACAGTTGACTGAAATCACATTATTGGATGAATTAGCAGACTTGATTAAGGTGAATATGGAAAAACTGTTTTTCTTTAATCCTTATATCCGTAATGTTAATAGAATGTTTGATGTAGACAAAGTTGTTAAACATCAGAATAGAATCATGGTGTGGGAAGCAAACTATGCACAAATGCTGCATGCTTTTTATCCAGAAATGACTTGGACAGTATTAGAAGAAACGATCGATATGAAAAACCTGCCAGAATTTGTTGAAAAAACAATTTCACTTGACCAGCTAAAACAAGATCCTGGAGCATTTGTCTTACAGAATAGTTTCAAGAATATTCAGTATCTAAATGAATTTACTCAAGGGGTATACTTGCACAGCAATGGAGAGCCTTTAGGAGAGTATGATTTTAGATATGCTGAGCTAAAAAATTATTTAGAGCAACAGCATATTGAATTTATCTCTTTAGGAGCTAGTGGTCATGCAACTCAGGAAAGCTTGTTGAAAGTAGCCAAGTTAGTAGATGCAGACTATACTATTCCTTGGCATACTTTAAACCCAGAAATATTTTATGAATCTATTAAAGCAAATGATTTAGGATCATTTATTCCAGAATATAATAAAGACTATGAAGTATAAATTTTACAGGACAAGCTGATTCTAGCTTGTCTTTACATAGATTGGGGATACTGATAATGAAATTAACTATTTTTGAAACAAGCGATGTTCACGGATACCTTTTTCCGACGAACTATCAAGAACGAGGTCTAAACTTAGGATTCGGGCTATTTAAATTAGCTTATGCATTGAAAAAAGAAATGGAATCTATAAAGGGACCGACAATTTTAATCGAAAATGGCGACTTCATCCAAGGATCTCCTTTAAGTTTTTTTGTGTTGAAAGAAAAAGGCCAAGCAAATTCTTTGATTGACGCATTAAATGACTTACCTTATGATGCAGGCGTTATTGGGAATCATGAATTTAACTATGGATTAGATTATTTGAATTCTGCAGTAAATTCAGCAAGATATCCTGTTCTTTCTGCAAACGTTTTGAATGAACAAGGTAAACCAGCATTCGGTGAGCCTTATATTCTTCTTGAAAAAGAAGGAGTCAATATAGCCATTCTAGGATTAACAACACAATACATTCCTCATTGGGAACATCCGGGAAATTATGCTGGATTATTTTTCCAATCTGCTTTAGAAACTGCAAAAGTATACGTTCCAAAACTCAAAGAATTAGCAGATGTGGTAATCGTAAGTTATCATGGCGGATTTGAGAAAGATATTGATACTGGAGAAGAAACAGAGATCCAGACAGGAGAAAATGAAGGATACAAACTACTGACTGAAGTAGAGGGGATAGATGTTCTGCTTACTGGCCATCAGCATAGAGAGCTCGCTCAGATGAAAAACGGAATACCCACAGTTATGCCTGGTCATAAAGGATCTTATTTAGGAAAAGTTACGTTGGACCTTCAACAGGAGAACAAAAACTGGATAATAAAAGCTGCACAGCCGGAATTAATTCAGATATCTGAGAAAACTCCCGTGGAATTTAACCTTGCTGATAAATACGAAAAATTGAATCAGGAAGTTGAAGACTGGTTAGATCAACCGATTGGTAAAGTAACTGGAGATATGACGATTAAGAATGTTGAACAAGCGAGAATCATTGAACATCCTTATATTGAATTCATTCAAAAAGTACAGATGTATTACACAGACTGTGATATTTCCGGAACGGCTTTATTCAATAATGAAAGCAGCGGGTTCAATCCTCAGGTTACAATGCGGGATGTAGTAACTAATTATATTTTTCCGAATACATTAGCTGTTCTTAAAGTAACGGGTGCAGAACTGAAAGCAGCCATTGAACAATCTGCAGAATATTTTGTGTTAAATGATCAGGGAGAAATTGATGTCAATCCAGATTTCATTGAACCAAAACCACAAATGTATAATTATGATATGTATGAAGGAGTAGAGTATACAATAAATGTATCTAAACCATTTGGTGAGCGAGTAATTGAATTTAATTATAAAGGTAAGCCTGTTCAATCTGATGATATCTTAGAAGTGGTTATTAACCAATACCGAGCGGTTGGTGGAGGAGATTACACGATGTTTGATGCTTCTAAAATCATACGTGAAGTAACGATTCCAATGAACGAATTGATTGGAAATTACTTTAAAGAATTTGGAACAGTAAAAGCAACTGTTAATCATAATTTTAAAGTAGTGAAATAAACTGTAAAGTATAAATGAATCAATAAAAAGCTGAGTAACTAGAAGTACAGTATTTCTAGTTGCTCAGCTTTTTAAATATGTTTTTTTTAAGGTGATAAGGTTCTACATGAACATCGGTATGCATGACATCAAAATTCTCATAAAGTAATTCTTCAATCTTTTCAGTTATATCATGCCCTTCTTGCACAGTCATCTCGGAATCTACTAATATAGTAATATCAGCATAAATATTTGTTCCATACATTCTAGCTTTCAGCGAAGCGATTTCTCTGACTTGTGGTAGTTCAACTACTGCGGCATGATATTCCTCCAGCTCAGTTTCATGAAATCCATCTGATAATGAAAAAGTGCTTTCTCTGAATACTTCTACTCCGGTTTTTAGTATGATTAGTGAAACGATTACGGCCATCACACCATCAATCCAACCCCATCCAAGAGCAGATGCAAATATCGCTATGGCAGTTGCTAAACTGGTCAAGGCATCAGCAAGATTGTCTTTTGCAACAGCTGCAAGTCCATTAGATTGAACTCGTTTTGATAAATTTAAATTGTAGCGATAAACACATAGCATGACGATAGCCCCAATTATCGCTGCAATCGCTGCTAAACGGTTAGGAGGGACAACATCTCCAGATATTAATCGATTAATAGTGGACTGTAAAACTTGAAACCCGACAAACAGCATAGCGAACGAAGTAATCAAACTTGCTATCGGCTCGGCTTTCCAGTGTCCGTATGGATGATTGGAATCGGCAGGTTTTCTTGCAGCTCGCAACCCAATCAATATGGTTACAGAAGAGATAACATCTGTTAAATTATTTAATCCATCTGCACTTAATGAAGTAGAATTAAATCCATATCCAACAATTAATTTCATAAGTGCCAATAGAACGTACACAACGATGCTGATTCTTGCACCTCGTTCTGCAGATTGAATTCGTTCATAGCGATTTTCCATATATAACCCTCATTTATTTCCTAAGTCAAGAGGCTGGGACAAAAGTCTTAACAAACAAATAAGATCCGCTGAAAATCTACTTGAGATTTCAGTGGATCTTATTTGTTTATGTAAGCAAAAGGAGCACGGCTTTGGTATAATATAATCACCACAAAAACATCATAGAAAGGGTGCTCCTTATGTATACTCAATATACCATGAACCAAACAACCTTGCCATTAGAAATGAACTGTTACTTACCAGAAAATCATATCGTCTACTCTATTCATCAAGTTGTGGAAGATTTAGATGACTCGCGATATCACTTAATTGAAAACGACTTTGGTCGC
>NZ_FOSJ01000076.1 GCF_900114235.1 Marinilactibacillus piezotolerans
ACATCAGTCATTAGATGGCGAAGTTCCTGTGAGGATTCCATTCGTCCATGATGATGCAAAAACAATGCCCGACAAGTGGATCCGTTTATTATCTTTCGGGAACAGTGTTCTACAGTACACGGACTAATACTGTAGAAGTGATTTTACATATCTCGAAAAACTTCAAAAAAACGAAGTTTTTTAAACATGCCTTCTTATACTTCTCGTTGCTTTACTGGATCTGTTATAAAGCTGTTTAATCCAGACAATGATTGGATTATATTACCTTCATCGACAGAAATCATCATACGAGCAACGAGAAATTTGGGAAACATAATTTTTCATAGATTATTGGGAGTTACCGTTGATTTGACTTTAGTTTTATTTAGATTTATTGAATCGTTGCAACAGAACCACCATCGACTCTGTAGTTGGCACCATTAACAAATGAAGCTTTATCAGAGCATAAGAAAGAAATCACTGCTGCAACTTCTTCAGCTTGTCCACGACGTTTAAGTTCTATATGCGGCCTTTTCTCATCTAGGAATGTTTCAACTGCCTTGTCGAAGGAAACATCCATTTCTTTGGAACGCTTTTCCATCATTTCGTCAGTCATTGGTGTTTCAATAAAAGCTGGAGAGACAGTGTTAACGAGTAGCCCTTCCTTGGCATATGCACGAGATAAACCTTTGGAGAAGGAAAGCACACCAGCTTTTGCTGCATCGTAAGGCAGTTCATCAGCATAAGGTTGCACAGCATTCTCGGAAGATAAATATACAATACGACCCCAGCCACCACTTCTTAAATCAGATAGAAATTCTCTTGTGACACGAACAGGTCCCAGAAGATCAACTTCAAGAGTTTCTACCCATCCATCGTCTTCGATTTCATGAAATTCTCCTTGAGCACCTGAAGTGCCAGCATTTTGTACAAGAATATCAATTTTTCCAACATTATCTTTGATTTGTTGATGTAATTTCTTTAAGCTTTCAGTATTTCTTATATCTGCAGGATAAGAATAAACTTTACCTTCCTGTTGCAATTTTTCTGCTGTTTCAGCTAGTTTATCTTCTTCTATATCAGTTAGAATGACTGTAGCGCCTTCAGCAAGTAGTTGTTTGGCAGTAGCTTTTCCAATTCCTGAATCAGAGCCAGTAATTAATGCGATCTTTTCTTTTATTCCTAAATCCATGTCTTACGCCTCCAGTGTTATTTTTGAATATTTTATAATAAAACGTACCTTGTTACTTTAAAGAGTACTATTTGATTACCAAAAGTTCAATTAATCAGCTTATAGAGTAACTTTTATTAATAAAAAAGCCAACTCATTTCATATAGAAATAAGTTGGCGTATAGAATTAAGTTATAATGAAATCAGGTAAATTGTACATAAAGATCCAATCCATATGGTTCAAATCCTTCAATTACCTCTTGAGACGCTGAAGAGTACTCTTTATAGTAACCACCAGTTACATAAGCATAGGCAGTGAGTAAATAGGTTTCATAGTAATGAGCAAATTCTTTACTGATTAACTCAGGGATTTTCCCAAGTTCTATACCTTCTACATTAATAATGTAATGATTATCGGAATCTACAAGTAGGTTGACATTGACTGTAGTAATGGCGTCATATTTATAGACGCGTTTTGATAATGGACCGAAGTCAGCATCTACTTTTCCAGTGTAAAAATTTTTAAAAGGATCTTCTTTAACCATTTTATTTATGATTGATTCAATGAGGTGTCTATCTTGAGTTAAGTTGCTAGCTGTAAACTTAGTTTCATATTGGATTTTCTGTGATTTTGTTTCAGTACATTTTTTCAGTTTAGTTATTGCAGGCTGTTTTTTTGATTTAAAAAAAGTGCAAATTTTCATTAGTTCACCTTCCTGAGATATAGGCATTTAAATATTTTAGCTTATGTATTTTTATGTTTAAATTGTTATAAGTTTGTTTACTTATAGAATACGAAATCAGGGGATAAATGTCAATTTCAAAAGAATAAATTTTTATAAAATTAATAAATCATTATTTTTGAAATCAAGAGCAAAGAGTGAGAGAATAATCGAAAGAAATAGAGAGGAGTCTAATCAATGATCGAGCAAATATTATTGAAAGAAGATCAACCTTATCCGAATAGTATGTTGCCGGTCTTATTTTATCCAGGAGCATTCAGAGAAATTTTAGAGATGGATGAGCCCGCTCAAAATGGGATCGATTTATTTGAAGAGAATGGATATACCAACGCATGGGTCAATGGAATTTTTCCATATCATCATTTTCATTCTAATACACATGAAGTACTGGCTTGTATTTCTGGAGAAGCTTCAGTTCAATTAGGTGGACCAAATGGAAAAATCATCAAATTCACAACAGGAGATGTAGTTTTACTGCCGGCCGGAACTGCTCATAAAAGAGTTAAAGCTTCCAAGGACTTTAAAATCATCGGGGCTTATCCAGATGGAAAAAATTACAACACATATAGATCTGAAGATGTTACTTCAGATGAGCAATATCAACGCTTAAAACAAGAAATAAAGAATGTTCCAGTACCAACTTTAGATCCAGTTCAGAGTAAAGGTGGAGCAGTTAAAAAATACTGGTATTAGAGAAAGCAAAACCCCTTCACTATAAAAGTGATGGGGTTTATTTTATGATTTGAAAGAGGGGATATCATTTAAAGCTTTTAATGTGTTGATAAGAAGCAGGCCTTTTGTTTCAAGGCTCTCCAAAAGTAAGAATTCAGTGTCTTGATGAGCATTACCACCGATTGGGCCTAATCCATCAATCGTTGGAATACCTAAGTTTCCTGTGAAATTTCCATCCGATCCACCACCACTATAAATCGGTTCTAATTCTAAATTTAATTTTGTGCCTTCTTTTCGGATTAAATCAAATAGTTTCATAGAAGCAGTATCTGCTTTCCATGCAGGACGTGTGATGCCCCCAGTTAGTTTGATTTGGGTTCCTTCAATGTCAGAATAGCTCAAGATTTCTCTGACTGAATAGTCTAACCATTCGCCCTGTGCTTGAGTTTCAAATCGTATATCGATTTTACATTCAGCATTGGGAGCAATGGTGTTAGGAGAGGTACCACCCGATATTACACCTACATTAACATTGACTCCATCATGATGGTTTAGTTCATGTAATTTAATAATTTTATGGCCTAATTCTCCAATTGCGCTGATTCCTTTTTCAGGAGCTGCTCCAGCGTGAGAAGATTTTC
This sequence comes from Marinilactibacillus piezotolerans, assembly GCF_900114235.1. Taxonomy (GTDB): domain Bacteria; phylum Bacillota; class Bacilli; order Lactobacillales; family Carnobacteriaceae_A; genus Marinilactibacillus; species Marinilactibacillus piezotolerans. The sequence goes on from NZ_FOSJ01000076.1 coordinate 3,207, forward strand.
CTTTTATAGATAAATAATACTTTCCACCTCCCTTACGACTGGTCGTAAGTTGTTTTCCACGAGCAGGCTCAATAATTAATACCGCTTTTGCTTTGGCAGCATATTTTTCAATGTAGTGACGAGAAGTAATTGAACCAATTTCTTCGTCAGAGTTTAGGAGGATAGCAACTTTTTTATATACTGGATGATTTTCCTGAATTAAAGATTTTAAAGTATAAAGTGCTTGGACTTGACTTGCTTTCATATCAAATACACCGGGACCTTTTGCAATTTGATCATCAGTGATAGTAAAGGGACGTGCTGCTGCAGTACCATCAGGGAAAACAGTATCCATATGAGCAATGATTAAAATATCAGGATCGATAGCTTGCTGATGAGTTATATATAAATGATTTCCATTTTGTATTTCTTGTAGAATTTCTACATTAAATCCAAGTTGCTTATATTCTTCTATTAAAATATTTCCAACAGCATCACAGCCATCTTTATTGAAAGATCCACTATCCTGATTAACAATTTTTTCCAATAAAGCTAGTATGCCTGATTTTTCTTCTTGGAATATATTTTTCATCGAAACCATCCTCTAATCTATTTATAATTATTTTCTCATTTTTTATAGTTTACCTTTTATTTAGCCTATATGCAAATACAGTCTCTATGAAGGACTAGTTGTAACTGGGATCAATACAATAGATCAACTAAATAAATGACCAGAGAGAAGTAACTAAGTAAAAAATTACAAAAAAAACACCGGAACCTTTTTTAAAAAAGGACTCCGATGTATTGAAATGTTTTGTTATTCTGTTGAAATAGTTCAAAGATCCACTACTTTCTAAAAGTCCAAGTCGTCATCATCTTGTTTTTCTTAAACTTGTCTATTCTGAAATAAAAATCAGAACTTCTCTGGGATTGATCAATAATTCATGACCGACTTGTACACCTAAGGAATCTAGACCAGCTGTGTGACGGTTTGCAATAATAGTCCATTCTTCTGGCATTGGGAGAGTAGAATGTAATTCGATCATTTCAGTAGTCCAGCTTGTATTCATGATCACAGCCATTTGTTTCCATGTTGGATTTTCTTCAATAATATTTGGAATTGTATAAGCTAGAATATTTTCTCTCAGCTCTGTAAAATGTACTTTCTCTGCAGTCTGATTTGTCTGATCTCTTAGAGGCGGGTAAGCATTTCTGATTTTGATCATTCCTTTATAATAGTCAACTAAATCTTTGTTTTCTTGTGTTTTAGACCAGTCTAGTCTGTTGATTTCTATAGACGAGTTATAACTATTGTCATCTCCAAATTTTGTTCGGGCAAACTCTTCACCAGCTTGCATAAATATTCCGCCCTGAGCAGTCATTAATAAAGCAGCACTCAACTTATTGACTTGGATAAGTTCTTCGTCCCGTTCGTAAGCATCTTGATTTTTGAGAGACTGGACTAATTTATCGTATAAAGGTAAATTATCATGTGCAGATGCATAATTAATAATTTGAGATGGATTTTTTGCCCAATTTTTTCCATCAGGAAGTCTAAAGTCACCGACTTCCACTTGAGTATTTGCTAGAAGGCTACCGATAATATCTCTGTTCATAAAAGCACTATCCTCAAAACCATTAGCTCCTTGCAGAAATCCTCCTTTGTGTGCATCAAATACAGGACCTTTTATCGAATCACGGAACTCATCATTAAAGACGGCAATTCCTTCTGCCAGCTCTCCTAAATGATATTTATCAGCTGGAACATTTGGTTCATAAATTTCTACACTGCCAGCATTCCAAGGTTCACCATATAAAATGATATCTTCCATGCCGGCATCATTGAATGCCTGACGTATATGGTTCATCGTTTCTACATCATGTAATCCCATCAGATCAAAACGAAATCCATCTACATGATATTCTTTTGCCCAGTAAAGCAAAGAATCAATCATATATTTTCGCATCATTTTTCGTTCACTTGCTGTTTCATTTCCACAACCTGATCCGTTTGTCAATTCACCTTGATCATTATGGCGGTAGTAATAATCGGGAACAGTCCTAGTAAAGCAAGAAGAATCATAAGCATGCGTATGATTATAGACAACATCCAAAACCACACCGATATTCTGGTTATGCAAACTTTGGACCATTTGCTTAAATTCTCTGATGCGGACAGCCGGCTCATTAGGATCAGTAGAATATTTACCTTCAGGAACCATATAGTTTTTGGGATCATATCCCCAGTTGTATTGTGTGCCTTGTTCGTCGTTTTCAAAATCAAATGCTGGAAGCAGATGAACATAATTGATTCCAAGGTCACTTAAGTAACGGATTCCTGTAGAAATCTCAGAAGAAGAATCCCCATTTAAAAATGTATTATTTTCTGTAAAAGCTAGATATTTTCCTCTGTATTTCTGAGAAAACCCACCATTTTCATGACTTGAAAAGTCCTCGACATGTGTTTCCCATATAACAGCGTCAGTGATTGAAGTTTGTCTGACAGGTATATCATTATTCCAATCAGCTGGATCAGTACTTTCTAGATGAATGATTGCAGAACGATTACCGTTTATTCCAACTGCTTTGCTATAAATATCGGGGGTTTCTGTTTCTGTTCCATCAAAATGCAAAAGGCGATAAGTATAAAAGAGACCGTTTAGATTTCGGTCAATTGCCACTTGCCAAATATTATTTTCTTGAGTCATTTCAATTTGTTCGATTAAGGAATCATCAGTTTCATTTCCTGTCTCATACAAATTTAATATAACTTGTTTAGCAAGAGGAGACCAGATCTTGAACAAGGAAGTTTGTTCTGAGTATGTTAGTCCTAATTGTTCGCTTTCACAAGCGTGTTCCTCTAAGTAATTGATTTTTTCTTGTATTGAATCAAATGTCTTTTCCAACTGATTTCCTCCGTTGATTTGTAATGGATTTTTTCTTAAAGATAGAAAAAATTGAATAGATATTCTTGACTGATTAAAGCCAAATCAAATCGTATATATTACTACTATAGCAATCTTGGAAAAGAATAGCTTGTATAAAGAGTTGAATTTAGTATAAATAAAGAAACAAATGTATGTGAAAAGTTAGCTGATTATTTAGAAATAAAGCACGCTTTTATGCTGGATTTAGAAGAGCAGCTGGAGAAATCAGAAAGAGAGAGTAAATTTATATAGTAACTAGAAAAATTTGGTTATGTAACAAAAAGGAAGTTTCATCATCATGAAACTTCCTTTTATAAATTAAAATAAGTCCTGAATAATTCATAACTCTGTATTTTAAGTAAATCTCTTAAAAAAATCATTCTCGCTTTATTTATTTTGATAACTTTTGCCCAAAACAATCTTTTTAAAGACTCTTTTCATTTTTGTAAGTGCCCAAAAATTACTTTTGTATAATTTTGGGCACACTTATCCCTTGGAACTTTTCTCTTAAA
>NZ_FOSJ01000003.1:0-66407 GCF_900114235.1 Marinilactibacillus piezotolerans
CTTGTGATTAAAGTAACAATATATAAAAATCATTTATTCTAAGTTTTATGCAACACTAGTGATTAAAATTAATTAATTTTAATATTATTGCTATATTTCTGATCGCTCTATTTCCTGTTGTCTTGCATCCTGCCTTTTTACTCATTTCTTTTCCAATGGCCATTTTGGCTCTTCGTTATAGAAGAAAAAAAATATTTTACACAGTAACGGTTGTTGCATCGCTACTATTGATCACTCTTACTGCTTATGGGTACATGGGTTCGAAGTTTGGCTGGTTCACAGATGTGGAAGTCATTCCTCTTGAATCAGATTTGCCAGCTGAAGAAAAACAATCTGAGAATAGCATCCTTGAAGAACTCAATGAATGATCACGAAACTATTAAATATTAAATAGAAATAAGCTGGCCTATGATTTATTAATCATGGTCAGCTTATTTTAATTAATTATGTGTAACAATTAAATTATTTCCACTAATGGTTGAGACTAATTGAACCGTTCTGACACCACCGATCCATTGATCAATTTTGAACTCTAACGAAGCTTTTTTCTTGGTACTGAACAATTTTAATTTACTATAATAAACTCGACCTGTTGGAGATGAAGCTTTGGCATCACTTGCTTTAGTAATTAATTTATTATTTACTAAAATTTTAAAACTAGCATTCCAAATAAGAGCTTGAGAGCCTTTTATCAAATAGGATTTATTTTGTACGGTAGCAAAAGTATGAAACCCATTGCTTATATTAGTTTGAGATAAACTTGCAGGGACTTCTTCAACCGTTAATGTAACATTTGCTCCATCTGGCATTTCAATATTCCCCGATTGTTCTCCACCCTTTTCCAGATCATATGTAAAATTCTCTGCCGCTTCTGCAGATTGATTAAGTGACCAAATACCTATTCCCATTATCCATACCAATACAACAAAATATTTTTTCATATTCGTAATCTCCTTTTTATTTTTATTATAACTGTTATTTTTATTATGGCAAATAGGAACCGCTTTATTTACTTTTTCAAAATTAATTAACTACTTTTTATTAGCATTTTTACATTCTCAACTTATAGTTACTTTTAGAAAAAAAGTAAAAAGGACTAGTGAAAAGTAAAATACCACCAAATCCAGGTAATTCCAACCTTTGTTTGGCGGTATTTATATTTACTTACCCTTATATAATTTCAGCTATAAAAGGCTTACGTTCAAACTTCTCTCTTATTACACTTATAAAATTTTGGCCAAGAAATCTTGAGTTCTCTGATTTTTAGGGTGTTTAAAGATTTCTTCAGGAGTTCCTTGTTCAACAATATGCCCGTCATCCATAAAGAGTACTCTGTCTGCTACCTCTCTTGCAAATCCCATCTCATGCGTTACAACAACCATTGTCATTCCGGATTTAGCTAGTTCATTCATAACATTCAATACCTCTCCAACCATCTCTGGGTCTAATGCAGATGTCGGTTCATCAAACAGCATGACGTCTGGATCCATTGCAAGTGCACGTGCAATTGCAACACGTTGTTTCTGACCACCAGAAAGGCTAGATGGATAAGCATCCAGTTTATCCCCCAGGCCAACTTGTTGCAATAGTTGGGCAGCTTTACTATCTGCTTCGGATTGACTGATTTCTTTTGTTTGAACAGGAGAGATGGTCAAGTTTTTTTGAACAGTCATATGTGGAAAAAGGTTGAATTGCTGGAACACCATCCCCATTTTCTGACGCAGCTGATTAAGCTTTTGCTCATTCAAACCTGTTAATGATGTCCCTTCAAATACAATCTCCCCATCTGTGGGTTCTTCCAGTAAATTTAGACACCGCAGAAAAGTGGATTTCCCAGAACCAGATGGGCCAATGACAACTACAACTTCTCCTTGGCTAATTTCCTCGTTAATATCCTTTAATACTTCATTTTTTCCAAATGATTTTTTTAAATGTTTGACACTAATCATGATTCATTCTCCCTTCAAAATAATTCAATATTTTTGTCAGTGTAAAAGTCAGGAAGAAATAAACCAGCATCGTTATAAATAATGGTAGAATCCCTTTAAATGAGATCGAACGTACAACTCTTGTCTGGAAAATCAATTCTCCAACACCAATTACAGAAACAATAGAAGATTCTTTTATAACAGTAATAAATTCATTTCCTAATGCTGGCCAGATATTTTTCAACGCTTGTGGGAAAAGAATATATCTCATGGACTGACGCTTGCTCATACCCAAACTTCTTGCTGCCTCAGCCTGTCCACTATCGACAGAATTTAATCCACTACGGATAATTTCACAGATGTAAGCTCCACTATTTAAGGAAACAGCAATTATACCAGCTGTCAATGCAGGTAAATCAAAGAATACTCCTGCTCCAAAGTAAATGAACATTACTTGAATCATCAGAGGAGTACCTCTAACAAATTCTACATAAGCCGAACCCAGGAAACGAAGTAGTTTATTTTGAGTTAACCTCATAAGAGAAAGAATAAATCCAAGAACCATTCCCACTAATACACCAATAGCTGAAATCATGATTGTGACGAGCATTCCATCTAAAAAATATGACCAGTAAGTAGAAGCAAACCCGGTATCTGTCTCTTCTGCCATATACTCTCCAGCTACTGCAAGATAATCTTCTGTCAGATTATCCTGTTTAATTTCAGCAAGGCTTTCATTCACAGCTGCAACAAGAGAATCTTCCCCTGGTCTGATTGCAATTGCTGAGCCTTGGTCTTGTTCATCAAGCTCAAAATCACCTTCGAATGTATATAAGGAATTATCATTACCAGCATGAGCTTCTGCATTCGGACCCTGCATAACAATTGCTTCAATACGATTTGTCTGTAAAGCTAACAGCAGATCATTAATATTCCCTAGTTGCATCAACTCTACATCAGGAATCTGTTGTGCAAGCTCTTCTTGTAACGATCCCGTCTGCACTCCGACTGTTTGTCCAGCTAATGAATCAATAGAATTATAGATTTCCTTATCTTCTGCTCGAACCATAATATTCTGGAAAGTCTGATAGTAAATATCTGAGAAATTAACACTTTTACGACGTTCTTCAGTCGGAGTCATTCCAGCAACAATCATATCTACATTGTTTGATTCAAGCGCTGGTAATAAGCTATCAAATTCCATATCTTGAACAACTAGCTCTACTCCAAGATCATCAGCGATTTTTTCAGCAATCATAATATCCATTCCTACGACTTGCTGTTCACCATCTACCTCAGCATAAAATTCAAATGGGGGAAAATCTGCGCTTGTACCAATAACTAATTCTCCACTTTCTTGTACTCGAGCTAATGAACCATCTTCTGCGTATACGACATCAGTCGGTATAAACAACAGGATAGTAAGTATAAAAAAGGCAATAATAACTTTTAACTGTTTCTTCATTTTCTATTCTCCTTCACTTCATAATTAATAACCATTCGCATAAATAATGTATAAAGTTATTTATAATCAATTATTGCTAACGTTGAAAAATATCATACCATCATGTAGATAATTATGCAATATAATAAATAGAAATAGTTTATTTATTATATATAACTCTTTTTTATGCAATATAAATGTATATTTTTTGAGTTGCGGGAATTTTCTCGTATTCCGGGAAATCTTTCTATCAGCGAATTCTATCCCTCCTTGTTCTCAAGCTATTTACTCTTTCCCTTAACTTAATTAAGATAAAAATGTAAACGGAACCAAAATATTATAAATAGAAAAAAAGGAGTGTATAAATATGATGGAAAAACTCCAGCGATTTGGAGGTGCAATGTTCACACCCGTTTTACTATTTGCATTTAACGGGATTTTATTAGCTTTTTCAATTGCGATGCAAAGTGAATTAATATTAGGAACACTTGCAAGTGAAGGAACATTCTGGAGTAACATTTGGTCAGTAGTTGAGGCCGGTGGATGGACGATTTTTAACAATATGGAAATATTATTTGTGATCGGTCTACCAATTGGTCTTGCTAATAAAGCGAGCGCTCGTGCCGCCTTAGCTTCATTCGTTGTTTATATGACATGGAATAACTTTATTGCTGGCATTTTAGGCATTTGGGGAACCAATTTCGGTGTTGACTACTCCCAATCTGTTGGAGGGATCAGTGGATTAAAAGAAATCGGCGGAGTCAAAACGCTAGATACAAACTTGATTGGTGCATTAGCAATTGCCGGTCTTACTGTATGGATCCATAATCGCTATTTTGAAAAGAAACTGCCAGAATGGCTCGGTGTTTTCCAAGGAACATCTATGGTCGTCATCATTGGATTTTTTACTACCTTAATTCTTGCATTCTTGACTGTTTGGATCTGGCCACCAATCCAAGATCTGATTAGTCAGGCACAAGGGTTCATGGCTGGCAGTGGTTCAATTGGCGTTGGTCTGTACGTGTTTTTAGAAAGGATATTAATTCCAACAGGATTACATCACTTCATTTATCAGCCTTTTGAATATGGACCAGCTGTTGTTGAAGGAGGTCTTGTTCCATATTGGATGGAACACTTAAATGAAATTGCTTCTACTTCAGGAAATCTGAGAGATATTATTCCAGAAGCCGGATTTGGATTTCACAATGTTTCTAAAGTGTTTGCACCAATTGGCATCGGAACAGCTTTCATTGTCACTGCAAAACCCGAAAATCGAAAGAAAACCTTTGCTCTAGTTTTACCTACTGCATTAACAGCGATTATGGCTGGGATTACTGAACCATTCGAGTTCACTTTTCTTTTCTTAGCACCACAACTCTTTGCAGTACACGCCCTATTGGCAGCCTTATTAAGCTTCACCTTGTATTCATTAGGTGTATCAGCGGTTATAGGCGGGGGTTTACTCTCAAATATTTCTTATTTTATCGTACCTATGGCATCAAATCACCTAAATGCTGTTCTTCTATTCTTTGGGGTCGGTTTAGTCTTTAGTGTCATTTATTTCTTCATATTTAGATTTGCTATCTTAAAATGGAATATCAAAACACCAGGTAGAGAAGATACTGGAGAAGCAAAGATGTTTAAAAAAGCTGACTACCGTGAGAAGAGGGCAAAAGAAAAAAATAAACAATCTCATGACCAAGGCTCGAGCGATAATGACCCTATTGCTGATCTAGATCCAAATGCCCAAAAAGCAATTCATTTTTTAGAAGGATTAGGCGGGGGTAATAATATAACTAACATCAATAACTGTGCAACCCGTTTGAGAGTTAGTGTTGCGGATGAATCCCTCATTGCAGAAGATGGATTCTTCAAACAATATGGCGCACATGGTTTAGTAAAAAATGGAAAAGCACTGCAGGTTATTGTCGGACTAGATGTTCCTCAAGTTAGAGAATATTTTGAAAATGAAGTCGCAAAACAAAAAGATTAAATCTATAAAATAAAAGGAGTAGTTTATATGTCACTTAAAGAACAGTCAATATTAGTAGCCGGTGGAGGGAGTACTTTTACTCCCGGAATCGTGTTAATGCTTTTGGAAAATTTAGACAAATTCCCCATCCGTCAATTAAAATTTTATGATAATGATAAAGAAAGACAGCAGCAAATTGCCGATGCCACAGAAGTTATATTAAAAGAGCGGGCACCCCACATAAAATTCGTAGCAACCACAGATCCCGAAGAAGCATTCAGTGATATCGATTTTGTAATGGCTCATATTCGAGTGGGAAAATACGCTATGCGGGAAAAAGATGAAAAAATCCCATTAAAATATGGTGTAATCGGTCAGGAAACTTGCGGACCCGGCGGGATTGCTTATGGAATGCGTTCAATTGGAGGGGTTTTAGAATTAATTGATTATATGGAACAATACTCTCCAGAGGCGTGGATGCTGAATTATTCTAACCCGGCAGCTATTGTAGCTGAAGCGACCAGAAAATTACGTCCAAATAGTAAAATCATCAATATCTGTGACATGCCTGTCGGAATTGAAAATCGTATGAAAGATGTGCTTGGTCTAGAATCCAGAAAAGATATGACTGTAAAATATTATGGTTTAAATCATTTTGGATGGTGGACTGATATACGTGATAGAGACGGAAAAGACTTGATGCCTGAATTAAAAGAGTGGGTATCAAAAAATGGGTATATTACTCCTGATGAATTGAATGGGGCCGCTGAAGAAGAAGTCGAACCTAGCTGGTTCTATACATTTGGTAAAGCAAAAGAAGTACAATGGTTAGACCCCGATACTTTACCAAACACTTATTTAAAATATTACTTCTACCCTCAAGACGAAGTCGAGCATAGTGATCCCGAACATACTCGCGCTAATGAAGTAATGGAACACAGAGAAAAAAATACTTTTACTGAATGTAATAGAATTGCTAATATTCAAACAGCTGAAGATGCAAAACTTGAAGCTGATGAACACGCTACGTACATTGTTGATCTAGCAAGGGCGATTGCTTATAATTCAAAAGAACGTATGCTGCTGATTGTTCCTAACAAAGGTGCTATTGTCAACTTCGATGAGGATGCTATGGTAGAAGTCCCTTGTATCGTAGGTTCTCAAGGTGCTGAGCCTTTGACTCAAGGTGAAATTCCTCGATTCCAGAAAGGTCTGATGGAACAGCAAGTTGCTGTAGAAAAACTCGTTGTAGAAGCATGGACAGAAGGATCTTACCAAAAACTATGGCAGGCACTTTTCCTTTCTAAAACGATGCCAAACGCTCGAGTAGCGAAGCAGATTTTGGATGACCTGATAGAAGTAAATAAAGAATATTGGCCAGAATTAACTTAACTAAGTTTAAAAATCCATTCAAAAACCCGGTCCCTTATTTACTTAAGGAGCCGGGTTTTTATTTTATTTGAATTAAGTATTCTCAACATCTTTATATATTACAATTATAAAACTATTGGATTTTAATTTTCAAACAGAATAAATTCAAGAATATTTTAATTTAAATATCACACGCAGTCATATAGCAAACCATTTGAAATTGTTTAGCTTTTTTATTTTGCAATAAAATTCCAGTTATAAAAACTATATCTAGTATGATAAATGTAATCTTCCTATATTTGCCTTAAAAACTATTTACTAATTACATAATTTTATTAACCGATTACCTTTTGTCTAATCTTAGTATTTTATACCTTTCAAAATTGCTTAGTATGTTATACTTATACTATTATTCCAAGGGAGGTATCTGATGAATCTCGAGGCATTAATCAATCAGCATTATTCAGAATTAAATGAGAATGATTTACATATCGTACAGTATATGATGCAACATAAAGAAGCCATTAAACAAATGACGATTACTATGTTGGCGAAAGAAACATTGACCTCTAAGTCTAGTGTACTCCGACTGACAAAAAAGTTGGGATTTTCAGGATTTAGTGAATTCAAATACGCACTAAAAAGTAATGACGACACCAAATCTCTTTCGGCCACTTCTTTCTCAAGTTTACAAGAGACCGATTTAAACGGAACAGCCAAACTATTTAACCAGCAACAGATACGTCCAATCATTGAACATTTTCATTCTGCTAAAAATATATATTGTTACGGAACTGGTTGGGGGCAGCGGACAGTATTAAAGAATTTCAACCGTGGTATGATAGATTTAAAAAAATTCCCGCTATTACTAGAATCCTTAAGCGAATTTAAAGTAATCGTCCAGCGTGCTGTTCAACCAGATGATCTCATTATCATTGTCTCTTTAAGTGGTGATATAAAACAAACAGAACAAGTAACTCGACTTTTAAAAATGAAAAATATTCCTATACTTTCTATTACAAATTTATCAAACAACGTCTTAGCATCTATGGCAACCTATAACTTGTATTTTCAGAGTACCCCTGTCAACTACATGGGAGAAGACATGTACAGCCTATTGCCAATCTTCCAACTAATGGATTCTTTAAGAAGAGAATACGTAGATTATTTGATGGAATTAGACGAATCCAACTGAAAACGGACTACCTCTTAAAAAAAGGTAGTCCGTTTGTCGTATCAAACAAAAAGTATACTTATATTACTTTACGTCAACTACAAAGCATTCATAAGGCGCTAATGTACACTTTTTGGCATCCAATACTTGTCTATCATAGTTACTAAATTGTATTGTTGATTCTTTTGATATTTCCGGTAATTCGACAGTATTCTCTTCTGTAGAAAGATTTGCGATGACTAGTAACTTATTGTCAGTATATACACGCTCATACGCAAATACACTTTGATGATCTGGAAGCAATAAGTTATATGAACCCCTGACAACCGTCTCATTTTCCTTCCTATATTGGATTAAATCCTTATACAGATAGAAGACAGATTGCTCATCTGCTAATGTTTGTTCAACATTGATTTCCGTGAAATTCGGATTTACAGCTAGCCATGGTTCTCCAGTTGAAAAACCGCCATTCTCTTGATCATTCCATTGCATTGGCGTTCTTGCATTATCTCGCCCTTTATAATTGATCGCATTGAGTAAAGCTTCAGCTGTTTTACCATTCTCCATTTCTTCTTTATACATATTGATGCTCTCGATATCATTGACCTCAGAAATGTTTCCTACTGGTCGATTCGTCATGCCGATTTCTTCACCTTGATAAATATAAGGCGTTCCCTTCATCAAGTGTAAAAGAACAGCAAAACATTTAGCACTCTCTACACGAAACGCTTGGTCATTTCCCCACCTTGAAACGATTCTTGGAGTATCATGATTGTTCCAGAACAAACTATTCCAAGCCGTTTCACCCAGTGCGATCTGCCATTTGGAAAGGACTTGCTTCAGTTCAACTAAATCCAAGTCTTTCAGCGCCCACTTACTAATCGGCTCTTGGTCTAATGCGATATGTTCGAACTGAAATATCATAGATAGTTCTCCTCGATCTGAACCAGAGTAAAGTTCAGCATTCTCAGGCGTTGCACTCCATGTTTCTCCTACCGTCATTACGTCATAATGTCCAAATGTTTTTCGATTCATTTCTTGCAAAAATTCATGTAGTCTTGGACCGTTTCCTGTGATTTTTTCATCAGGCTTTTTACCAATCAAATCGATGACATCCATTCTAAATCCACCGATACCTTTTTCTAACCAGAAATTCATCACATTATAGATATCTTGACGCATCTTTTCATTTTCCCAGTTTAAATCGGGTTGTTTTTCACTGAAAAGATGCAAGTAGTACTGATCACTTGTTTTATCGTATGCCCAAGCGGAACCACTAAAAGTTGACTTCAAATCATTCGGCTCTTTACCTTTCACCGGATCTCTCCAGATATAGTAATCGCGGTAAGGTGAATCTTTCCCTTTTTTCGCTTCTTGAAACCAATGATGTTCGTCACTTGTGTGATTGACGACTAAATCCATGACGATCCGAATGGATCGTTTTTGAGCTTCAGCAATCAATTCATTCATATCCTCCATTGTTCCAAATTCTGGATGAATCGCCTCGTAATCACTGATGTCATAGCCATTATCATCATTAGGAGACTGATAGACCGGACTCAACCATATCGCATTGATTCCAAGTTTTTCCAGATAATCGAGTCGCTCAATGATCCCTCTGATATCTCCAATACCATCTCCATTTGAATCTTGGAAACTTCTTGGGTAAATTTGATAAACGACTGCTTTTTGCCACCACTTCACATTTTCACTTCCTTCACTTATTTTCTGCTTTTTCGATCATCTTTTTCAAGTCAAGCTCTTCCGTGTTTTCTACAAAGTAGTTAGCAGCTTTCATTGACTCTTTTGATCCTACACCAACAGAAAACATACCTGCATCATTGATGGCATCGATCCCTGCTTCTGCATCTTCGATGCCAATGCATTCTGCAGGTGACAAACCAAGTAGTTCAGCCCCTTTATAGAATATTTCAGGATTTGGTTTCCCATTTTTCAAACTATTTGGGTCGACAACTCCGATGAATTGATCCTTCACTTGCAGCTGTTCAAGGATGGTTGACGCATTTTTACTTGCTGAAGCAACCGACAATGCCAGGCCAGCTTCCTTTGCATCTAACAATAATTTTTTCATGCCTGGGCAAAGGTCTGCCGGCGTGATTCTCTCAATAAATGTTTTGTATTCATCATTTTTTTTACCAGCAAGCATCTCTTTTTCTTCCTCTGAGTAACTTTGATCTTTTCCTCCATGCTCTAAAATCAACTCTAGTGATTCAATACGGCTGATTCCTTTTAACTGCTCATTAAATGTTCGGTCAATATCGATACCGATTTTTTCTGCTAATGATTTCCATGCCAAGTAATGATATTCCGCTGTGTCTGTAATGACACCGTCAAGATCTAAAACTACTCCTCTAATCATGTTATCATCCTTCCAATCTTTTATACTGCTTAAATTTAATTTGAATTTTCTTCAATGGCGATCGTTAAAGTATCTTCCAATGTAACGGATTGACCGAACACTTCAAAAATCAGTGATTCTCCTACTTCTAACTGGAAGGTTACAGCAGTTTTTTCTACTGCCACGTTGAGTAATCTTTCTCGATAATTCAATTTAAATCGGTAACTATCCCATTGGTCTGGACAATATGGTGCAAATGATAATGTCCCTGTTTGTGTACGCATCCCTGCAAATCCTTGGACGATAGATAACCACCCACCACTCATCGATGTAATGTGTAGACCATCTTCCGTATCATTATTATAATTATCAAGGTCTAGTCTTGCTGTTCTTTCGTACATTTCAAATGCTTTCTCTTTTTTACCGAGTTCAGATGCCAGTATAGAGTGAACAAGCGGTGATAAAGAAGACTCATGAACAGTCATCGGTTCATAGAAGTTAAAGTTCCGTTCTTTCTCTTCTTGACTGTAGTGATGATTCAAGAAATACAGTCCTTGTAGAACATCTGCTTGTTTGATGAATGGTGATCTCAGTATCTTGTCCCATGACCAGTTCTGATTAATAGGACGTTCTGAGGGATCAAGGCTGTTAACCGGTCGCAAATCTTTATCTAAGAATGAATCGTGTTGAACAAAAACAGCTAACGCTTCATCTTTTGGTAGATACATATTGCCGCTGATGTCTGTCCATTTTTGTTGTTCTTCTTCGCTGACCTTCAATTCTCGGATTTTATCATCCGTTACTTTTTCTAATGTTTCCAACGTATATTGCAGACACCATTGTGCCATTGTATTGGTGTACCAGTTGTTGCTGACGTTATTCTCGTACTCATTAGGGCCTGTAACCCCATGAATCATATACTGTTGTTTTCTTGCAGAATAATGGACGCGATCTGCCCAAAATCTAGCAATACCAACGAGTACATCAATCCCTTGGTTCAGAAGATAATCTTCATTTCCAGTATAAGTTGTGTAATTAAAAATACCATGGGCAATCGCACCATTACGGTGAATTTCCTCAAAAGTAATTTCCCATTCGTTGTGACATTCGATCCCAGTGAAGGTTACCATTGGATATAATGCACCTTTAAGCCCTTGGTTCGCTGCATTTTCGTAAGCTTGTTCGAGTTGATTATGGCGATAGACGAGTAACTGTCTAAAAGTTCCTTCATTCGTAACCGACAAGTACATTGGCAGAATACAAGCTTCTGTATCCCAGTATGTTGCGCCGCCATATTTTTCCCCGGTGAAGCCTTTTGGACCCACGTTCAAACGAGGATCTTCTCCGTAATAGGTTGAGAATAATTGGAAGATATTAAAGCGAATCCCTTGTTGACTGGCGTCGTCTCCACTGATTTGAACATCTGCATTATTCCAGCGTGTCTCCCATTCAGCTAAGTGATCCTTCAAGACACTTTGTAGCCCTTTATCCATAGCAGATTTAACAATATTCGCAGCTTTTTCTACTTGCTGGTCTGCTGCTACATCACGGCTCGTTATGACCGCTATATATTTAGTGAGTGTTAGCTGATCCCCTGCTTTTAATGGATAGAAAAAGCGTTCGCCTACATACATGGCTTGTTCTTTTTCAGCATTTTTTTTTGCTGATTCAGACTGATTACTCATCATTGTCGTTACTGTGAAGCGCTCTGTTCCGAAGGGGTTCTCTTTTGTTTTTGTTTTTAAAAATGGAAAAGGCTCATGTCCTTTTTCCAGTTCATTCCAAAATTGTTCTTCGTAGTTACTGTCTTCATTCACAACATTTCCATCTAAGTTCGGAATCAATGTTAGTTCAGCAATCCCCGTCTGCATCTCTACTTCGATATTGACTACTGCTAGTTCTGTTGTATGAGCACTGACGAAGCGTGTGAAACGGAATAGAATAGCTACTTCTTCTTTTTTCCATACAAACGAGCGTCTCAGAACGCCTTCTTTCATGTCTAACTCTAGGTGGAACTGTTCAACCGTATCAACAGCCAAATCTACTTTATGTTCATCAACGTAGATATCAACTGGAATAAAATTGGTTGCATTAATCACTTTTCCAAAATAGTCAGGATAACCGATTTTCCACCACCCAACTTTTGTTTTGTCTGGGAACCATACGCCAGCAATATACGTCCCGATATGGGTATCCCCAGAATAGCCTTCTTCGAAATTTCCTCTTAAACCCATATATCCATTTCCTATGGCTGTAAGACTTTCTTGCAGTCTTTTATTATCGTCTATTGTATCCGATGTTAATTTCCACGGATCAATCCCAAATAATCTCTCCATTTATTATTTTCACTCCTGTACTCTAGTTTGATCTTTTTCATCGTTAAATTGTGTTTTAAAGTAAATTAACAACAGTATAATCAATAGACCTGTCGTTTGAATTGTCATCATCCAGATAATATCAAACTGAATCAATCCATATAATAAGGCAAGTATGGTTGGTAAGCCTAATCCGTAAAGAATGATCGCTACAGATTCTTTGTATGTCGTAATGGACGTTAAGTGACTCTTTTTCGTCAAGTACAAAAAGACAGCAGATCCTAGCGTTAAAGCGACTAACATAACAAGTGTCATACATGAAATCAGAAAAGTAAGTGCCGCTACGATGTAAACACGATTATTGATTCTCCATTGTCGGTTCATTTCTGTTTTTATTTCTTCTACTGATGCACCCTCTATTGTGAAGTCTTTCGTATAGTTGACAGTTAATTCAGGTTTACCATGTTCTCTAATTGTAAAAAGCGTTGGCTCAAAAACAATTGCAACGTCACTATCTACTAATGGCGCGCCCGTTTGATCAATTACTACCACACCTCCTGCTTTTGTCTGAACGGTCGATTGACCGATCGCTAACGTACCATTTTCTATAGGAATGTCAGCAAGTGTTTCAGCAACTTCATCGTCGATCAAACCAAAAGCTTCAGGATAAAACGTCTCAACACCAATTGTGTCGGTCTGCGCAAAATTCAGTGAAACGGGTATCGTGATCAATGCGTTTAAGAAAATTAACACAATCACGATTGTTGGCCACCCAATGGCCTTACGATTAAAGAAAGCACGCTTAGGTGTAAAAATATTCGCAAAGTAATTTAATGGAAAACTGTCTGTCCTCATATTCATTCCTACTTTTCAGACTCATTTATTTTATATATTATCCTTTAGTTCCACCTGCTGTTAAACCAGATACAAAGTGTTTTTGTAGATAGAAGAACAAAATACAGATAGGTAAAGCAATCAAGATTGCTCCAGAGGCGAATAAGGTCACCCGCTGTTCTCTTGGATTACTGATAAACGTTTGTAGTCCAATGGCTACCGTATACACTTCCGGTGTTCTAAGCAAGAATCTTGCTAGCATGTATTCTCCGAATGGGCCCATGAAAGCCCAAAGTGCTTGAACAGCAATCATTGGCTTAACCAACGGGAGAATGATTTGCCAGAATGATCTTAAGTGTCCTGCACCGTCTAATTTAGCTGATTCATCTAACTCAAGTGGTACAGTATCGAAGTACCCTTTCATGAGCCAGGTATTCATGGGTATACCCCCACCAATATAAATAACCGTTAAAAACCAGTGCGTATTCAATCCTCCAACGAGAAGTGCCATAACATAGAACGCTGTCAAAGCAGCGGTTGTTGGAACCATTTGAATGATCAAGAAAAATTTGATACTTTGTTTTCTTCCAATAAAACGGTACCGACTATAAGCGTATCCGGCTAGCGTGATTGCCGCTACTTGAATGACCATCGTCGTTCCCGCAACTTTCAAGGTGTTCAAATACCATGTGCCATAAAGCGTATTATTGAATAATCGAGAAAAATTCGCTAGAGACCAAGGCCCTGTAAAGTTTAAATCGAAGGCCATAATATTGCCCGTTCTGAAAGCAGAAGTAACTGTGATCAAAAGAGGATAAATAATGACGATCGATAGACCGATCAGATAAGCGTAAGAAAAGAGTTTGTTCCAGAAACGAGAATTTTTCTGTGTTTTGATTCGTTTTGGTTTATTCATGTTAATCCTCCATTTCAAAAGCGCGTGTCCGGCTGAAAATAATCATTGAAATCGTAATGACGATTGCAGAAATAATCAGTGTGACGGCTGCTGATATGTTGTATTGCGGTGATGTTCCGGTCGTTAGTTTATAAATCCATGAAATCAGGATATCTGTCGATCCTGCACCACTTCCTACACTTCCGGGACCCCCTTCGTTAAATAGATAAATCAAGTTGAAGTTATTAAAGTTACCGGTATATTGTGTAATAAAAATAGGTGCTGCTACTGCAAAAATATGTGGCATAGTGATATGTTTGAATTTTTGTATCGCTGTTGCTCCATCAATAACAGAAGCTTCGTACCAGTCATTTGGTATAGACTGTAAAATACCTGAAGTTAATACATAGATGTACGGATATCCCACCCATCCTTGAATCATAATGATGGCAATTTTCGTCCAGAAAGGATCTGTTTTCCAAGATATCGCTGGGATTTCAAGGAATGGAATAATCTGATTGAAGAAGGGAATCACTTGCGTATTGATTGCACCCACACTGGGGTTAAAGATATTTGAAAAAGTCAGAATCGTTATGAATGCCGGAACTGCCCAAGGCAACAACATAATCACTCCGAAGAACCGATTGAATCGAATATGCGGCTGATTAAGCACTAATGCTGTGAATACACCAATGATCAGCTGCAAAGTCGTTGCAGCTAGCGTCCAGATAATCGTCCAAGAGAAAACGGCAAAAAATGTATCTCGATAAGCGGTCAGCGTAAAAATGCTGCTGAACGTTTCAAATCCTACCCAGTCTATTAAGTTTGCTGGTGGGACATTTTGAAAATTATAGTTTGTAAAAGCAATGAATATCGTTACCAGTACTGGGAATACAATGGCAAAGATCATAACCAAGTAAGCGGGTATCGTTAATAAGTAAGGAAAGCCATTTTCAAAAACACTAACGGCTGTGGCTTTAACAGTGTAATTGACTGCGTTTGGGTTAACGATTCTTTTCTTCGCCACACGGTTAGCATCCATCATAACGGCTGCCATAAAGACAAGATAAATCAATATAATCAAAATTTGAATCGTACCTTCAATCAGTAAGAACAAAGAGTGATCTTCTCTAGGAACCGTACCTAGTGTAATCAGACCCTGAACTGCGCCGGCGCCAAATAGTATTAATTCAATGACGAATCCAGCAAATATAACAAGAAATAATGCACCTTTTACAAGCTGCTTATTGTAAAGTTGACCTAGCCCGGGAATAATAGAGAGCAGCATTGCAGTACGGACTTTTTTCTGATCTTTATCAGATAAAAGTGAATGATCATTGTTTTTAGTTTCCAACCGTAACACATCCTTTCAATGATAAAAACGGCAGAGATCATCCTACTATCTCTGCCGAATCATCTAGTCTTCTATTTAAAGATTAATATTTTTGTTCGATGTTTTCTTTGATGATTTGTACAGAATCATTTGCTGCCTCTTCAGCTTTTTTATTTCCAGATCCTGCATCAAACATCATTGATTCAGCGCCTGTCCAAACTTCCGCCATTTCTGGAATATTGGGCATTGGAACGGCATTATTGTATTGTTCGATAACAGCTACAGCTAATTCGTCCTCTCCTGCTTCGTTGATGGCATTTCGTGCATTCTGGTTAGCAGGAATTTCATTTGTGTAGTCTTCGTATAGCATCATCATATTTTCTTCGTTAGTTACGAAATCAACAAATGCTGCTGCAGTTTCATAGTTTTCAGTGTAGGAAGGAACCACCCAGCCTTTACCACCAGCAAAAGGTGCATATTCGTTTCCATTAGGTAGGGTAGGGATTGCTGCTACGCCAAGATTCACACCACTATCTCTGTAGTTGGCTGCGCCCCAAGGACCGTTGATAACAGCTGCTGCATTTCCTTGAATGAATTGATCATCAATGAAGTCACCGGCACTTGTTACATCAAGCATCCCTTCTGGCCATACATCATTGAACCACTTTTGGGCATATTCAATGCCTTCAATTGCTTCAGGTGAATTCAAACCAATGTCAGATGTATCTTCACCGTCTTCTCCGAATACATATCCGCCGAAACCAGAAATCAATCCATAAGAATTATAGAAATCGACCCAGTTTGCTAGGAAAGCTGTACTCGTGTCTGCTTGTCCTGAAAATGCATACTGCTCATCTTCTGTAAGAGCTTCCAATTCATCAAAAGTTTCTGGTGGTGTATCCATCAAATCTTTATTATAGAAAAGAACCAACGATTCAATCACGAATGGTGTACCATAAACTGTATCATCTACTGTTACTTGCTGTTTATCTGTTTCATCATATCGACCATCATCAACAAGTGTCATTTCAGATAAATGACCTTGTTGACCCATACCACCAATTCGATCATATGGAGATAGCAGAACATCTGGAGATAATCCTGCTGGACCATCTAAAGGTACAGCTTCTAATGTATCAAACATATCTCTTTCAGATACGGTGACGTCAACATCGTATTCTTCTTCAAATGCAGGAACGATCGCTTCAACGAACTCTACGTAATCTTCACCAACACCTACTTCAATCGAACCACCGATTTCACCCGTGGCTGCGCCATCATTTTCTGTTTCACCTTCTGAACCAGAACTATTATCTGATCCATTCCCACATGCTGCGAGTAGAAGTGCTGCTGAACCTGCCATTGCTAATTTGTAAAATTTTATCATTTGTTTTTTCCTCCTCTAACTTTCTTTCCCTGTCTTCATTTTCAATTATATTTTATTACCATAACATTGCAATCGTTTTCTTTATGTTACCGGTATCAGTATTTTATATCCGTTTTTTTCTAGTTATTTTCAAACTTGTAAAGTTTATAAGATGCAGAAGCCAACACTATCGCGTTTCCTATAAGAATAGGCTGTTGCTCTAATAGGTCTCTTCCTTTTCTATTTTTCAATTCCGTGATCTCGATGCGCTCCTGTTCCTGAGATTGATTGATCAAAAGATACAGCGCTTGAGTCTTTGTCTTCTTTTTCAAGACCAGTAAATATTCTTGAACTGCTAAAAACTCAAATTGGTTTCCTGCAAACAAGGCCAGATCGGATCGTCTCAGACTAGATAGCCGTTTAATGAGTGTTTTAAAATCTACACTAAACTCGTCAGTCCATTGCATCGGTTTTCTATTAGTTGGATCTTCTCCACCATCCATACCGATTTCAGTGCCGTAATATAAGCAAATCGATCCTGGCAATAAGTAAAGCATGACCAGACATAGTCCTGTTTTTTCACGGTCATAACCAGCGTATTCGTATAGCCTTGGTGCATCGTGGCTGTCCAACAGCGTCAGCATACCTTGATTAACATTTTCTGAGTATTGTAAAAGTGCCTGTACAAATTGTTCCTGAAATTCAAGCGTAGATAATCGATTCGCTGCAATCCATTCAAGAATCGGTTTCCCTAAAGGATAGTTCATTACGCCATCCAGTTGATCTCCATGTAACCAAGCATCAGCTTGATGCCAGATTTCTCCCACGATGTAACAGTCTGGACGTACATCTTTCAAACGCGCACGCAGTATTCTTAAAAAGGCATGATCGATTTCATTGACCACATCTAGTCGCCATCCATCAATGTTATATTCCTCTATCCAGTATAATGCGACTTTTATTAAATAGGTTTGAACGTCTTTATTAAGTGTATTCAACTTTGGCATATTGGGTGTAAAATGTCGATAATGGTCAACCATTCGAGTATCCTCTTCATCTTCAAGTGGAAACTGTTCGATATAAAACCAGTCTTTATAAATAGACTGCTCCCCATGTTTCAGTACATCTTGAAAAAAAACTGACTGGTCTCCGATGTGGTTAAATACGCCATCAAGCAAGACTCTTATACCAAGCGCATGTGCCGCATCCACCAGTGATTTGAAACTTTCTTTAGTCCCAAAACTCGGATCTATTTCCATATAGTCCTCAGTATCATATTTGTGTGCTGTTGGACTTTTAAAAATCGGTGTAAGATAAATACCGGAGATACCTAAGTTCTTTAAGTAGGGTAATTTCTCTCTTATACCATCTAGTTTCCCGCCATGAAAATCATATTGACCAAAATGTTTTGAGCTTCCCCATGAAAGATTTCCGGGATCATAGAAACGGTCTGGCATCACTTGATACCAGATCGTCTTATTAACCCAACTTGGTGCTTGAATGACTTCGGATTCGTGCATATACGGAAAAGCAAAGTAACTATTGATATCATTTTCAATAAAGCGATCTTCTGGTGAGAACCAACCTCTTTCGATATATAACAAACTCTCCTGTTCTGCTTCTAGTAAGAACCCGTATCGCATCTGATGGTTTGACGGATGATGCTCAACCTGCCAGTAAATGTAGAGAGCTGTTTGATAGATCTTTTTCATACCTATTTTCGTTTTTTTCCAGTAATAGCTCTTTTCATCCTTTACCCATCCATCCGGATGATCCGTCAATAATGCGGCACTCTCAACATCATGTGCTGTCCGAAGTGTCAGACACATGGTTTGCGCATCTTTCATATATGCATAAGCACTATTCGCTTTGTGGTAAACCGCTTGTTGATTCAATCCATTCACCCTTTATTCTCTCGGCTTGATTTAATTTCTGACTAAATGCGAAGACTGAACTTTCATGCGTTTCATTCTTTCTTTTGTTCGTTGACGTTTTTGTTCGGTCCGCATGCGTTTTTCTGCTTCTGTATCCACATGATAATAAACCACGAAACCATTCTCATGAAGAACCGCTTGATTGTCATAATGAACTGTTGCTGCCTCCAAAGATAATACGGCATCCCTCGGGAGCATATCTAAAAAGGCATCGTCTTTGTCTTGATTGAAATAAAAAATCAATGATTCATTTCCTAATGTTCGTTTGAATCCAATTAATTGTTCATCGTCTCGAACATCATGCCATTCGACTTCTCCATAGGTCAGAATCTTCTGATAATGTTTTCTAAAAGCAATTAGGTTCTTTGTAAAATCCAACATCTCTTGGTCTTGTAGCTCTTCCTCCCATATCATACATTTTCTACAATCAGGATCCATTTCTCCATAAAGACCGATTTCCGTTCCATAAAAAATACACGGTGTTCCTTTTTGTGCAAACATAAAAGCAAGTGCTGATTTAACCAGTTCTTTATCGCCTTTAGCTTTTGTCAATAAACGAGGTGTATCATGCGAATCTAATAAATTAAACATCACTTCCGATGTTTGCTGTCTGTATAACATCATTTGAGCATTCAAGCCAGATACCATTCTTGATGGTGTGATGATTTTTTTCAAAAAGTAGTTTTCAATGTTGTCATTAAACGCATAGTTCATGACTGCATGAAACTCGTCTCCGTTCAACCATTTTTGTGACGAATGCCAGATTTCACCAAGAATATAGATATCCTCTTTCACTGCAGTTGTTTCTTTGAAGAACTTTTTCCAAAAGAAATGATCCACTTCATTGGCAACATCCAAGCGCCATCCGTCAATATCAAAGGCTTCTATCCAGTATTTTGCAATAGCCAATAGATAGTCCTGTACTTCTTGGTTTTCTGTATTCAATTTCGGCATATGTCCAGTAAATGCAAAGGTTTCATAGTTAACTCGTCCAACATCTTCTAACTCCTCTGTCGTCAAGTCACCAAGATTATCGACAGGGAAGCTGTGTATATAAAACCAATCTTTATATTTAGACGCTTCTTGATGCTTCAATACATCTTGCCATTGTGGTGAATGCCAGCCTAGATGGTTGAAGACAGCATCCAGCATAATCTTGATGCCCCTTTCGTGTGCTTTATCAACTAACTCTTTAAAGGTTTCCTTGTCTCCAAATCCAGGATCAACCTCGTAATAATCGATTGTATCGTATTTATGATTAGAAGAGGCTTTGAAGATCGGACAGAGATAGATCCCATTGATCCCTAGATCTTCTAAATAGTCCAATCTGTTAATCAAACCTCTTAAATCTCCACCATAAAAGTCATCACGCGATGGGTTCTCTTTATCTCCCCACGGTAATGTTCCTTCAGGATCAATAGAGGCATCGCCATTTTCAAAACGATCCGGAAATACTTGATACCAGATTGTATTCTTCACCCATTCAGGTGCTTTGAATGCATCGATTTCGTGGATATAGGGAATTCTAAAATAAAAACTAGCCTCTTGTAAAAAGGCTTCATCATAGGGATAAACACCTTGATCCGAATAGAATACTTCAATCCCATCTCGACCAGTTACGTGGAATCCATAAGACATACGATTGGTTTGCTCATGTGTATCAATTAGCCAGTAATCATGTAAATTCGTACTCGCAATTTTTCGCATTTCTTTTCCATTCTCATACCATTTGTCACCTTCAATTGTGTATGGATCTCCACTTAACAGTTCGACTTGTGCAACGTCGCCTGCTTGTGTTCTTAGACGGATATGGAAGTGATCTTTTTCGTATAAATAGGCATGTTCACTTTCTGTTCGATGGTACAGTGCTGCTGTATTCATTGTATTGACTCCCTTTATAATGTAGTTTTGATAACAAGCGAAGCGTAAGGTGATAGCCTAATTGTTCCTTCACCATAGCTGTACTTTCCGACGATCAGTACGGCATCTTGATCAGAAAACAACGGTAAGTCGATTTCACTTTCTTGAGTTTCACCGCTTAAATTGGACAAAACGAAGGCTTGTTCATTTTCATAGACTCGTCTATAAGACATGATCGGACTTTTAGAAACTAGCATTTCATAGGCTCCATGGGTAAATAATGCCTTTTTTTTCACTTGAATTAGCCGCTTGTAAAATGTCAGAATACTTGAAGGGTCTACTTCTTGTACAGCAACGTTGTACATTCTTTCTTGATTCACGCCACTCCAAGGCTCTACGGTAGAAAATCCAGCAAATCGTTCATCATTCCACTGCATGGCACCTCTACTTGCATTGATACTGATCGAACTTAAATAATTTCGCGCTTCCTCTTTGGAAATTCCTCTATCCAGTAACGTTGTATACACTTCATGAATGCGTTCGATGCGCGTATTTTCCCAGCGTTTCAATTCGAGGTTCTTCATACCAATTTCTTCTCCATTCAGCATAACTGGTACGCCACGTTGAAGATACATAACTACTGCAAGTGTTTTGGCACTTTCTTCTCTAAACTCCGTTGGATCCCCTAGTCGAGAAACAGCTCGCTGCATATCATGATTGTTCAAGTAAAGTGTCATTTCACTGACTTCTCCAACCTTACGCTGCCACTCATCCATCACTTGTTTAAAAGCTGTGACATTTAATTTACCTTCTTGACTTTCTAACGGAAAACGGTTATCCTTCTTCTTTTCATC
Organism: Marinilactibacillus piezotolerans; assembly: GCF_900114235.1. Classification (GTDB taxonomy): domain Bacteria; phylum Bacillota; class Bacilli; order Lactobacillales; family Carnobacteriaceae_A; genus Marinilactibacillus; species Marinilactibacillus piezotolerans. The sequence continues at coordinate 21,640 of NZ_FOSJ01000003.1, forward strand.
CATTGGAAAGTATTTGAAGGATACGATAGAGTCACACGCTTTACCTTTTGGAAACGTATAGTTTACGGCTCTTTCTGGAACTGCGGATGCGGCTTCTCCTAAGAGATAAGCATTTGGATATGTTTCCCGAATGCGCGCAGAAAACTCTCTCAGGTAGTTATCTACCTGAGGCAAATTAGCAAAAAATTCTTCTGCACTAACTAATTTACCAGGATCTGCATAGCGAGCATCAGGATAGCCAGCCGCTTTTTCCATATGGATAAAAGCATCCAGTCTATATCCGTCAATGCCCTTATCGAGCCAAAATTCCGCTACTTTAATCATTTCTTTTCGCACGGCTTCATTCTGCCAATTCAAATCTGGCATCTCTTTATCAAAAAGATGGAAATAATAAGCACCTGTTTCAGATTCTTTCTCCCATACCGATCCCCCAAAAAAAGATTTCCAATTATTTGGCAACTTTTCTTTTTCCTCTTCTTCCTTCCATATGTAATAGTCCCTGTAGGGATTATCTGGTCCTTTAAGTGCTTCTTGAAACCAGTAATGTTTAGAAGAAGTATGATTTAGTACAAGATCAAATAAAATTTTAAGTCCTCTTTTATGTGCTTCATCAATTAATCTTGCAACTAAGGTCATATTGCCATATTGTGGATCAACCGTATAATAATCAGATATATCATACCCGTTATCCACATGTGGAGAAGTGAAAATTGGATTCAGCCAAATCGCCGTTACACCCAATTCTTTTATATAATCGAGTCGCTGAATTACTCCATTTAAATCCCCAATGCCATCATGATTTGTATCCAAAAAACTTTTCGGATAAATCTGATAAATAATTTCTTCACTATTTATCTGTGTATTTCCCATCAAATCCCTCCTGTTGAAGCGGTTTCAATATTATTCTAGCATCTACTTTAAAAGAAACAAGGTAATCTTTGTTGTTACCGTTAACAGAAAAAACCAGCGCTTATGAGCGCTGGTTTCATTTGACCATTTTTATAACCATTTAAACAAAGGGGTCTCTAGTGGTGCCACCCAGTTTTAATTCCGTTTCAAAAATGGCGTTTTCTTGTGGAAGACCAGCTGCATTGACTTTATTTAGTACCAATTGAGCAGCTGCAACACCCATTTCATCAAGTGACTGCTTGAGTGTGGTGAGAAATGGATAAGCAATTTGATCTAGAAAGACACCATCGTGTCCAATAATACCAAACTCTTCTGGAATTTCCCCACCTCTTTCTTTCAGTTCTCTACTGATCCCTAAAGCAAGTCGATCTGAAGCACAAATAAATAATGTATTCGGCTCGAAATTTGTCCAGTTTTCCTTAATAAATATTGCTGCATAACGAGATCGATTTTCCAGTTTAACCACTTGCTGCTCTAAGCCGAAACGCGCCATCGCAAGTCGATAACCTTTCTCTCTGGAACGAGCAAAAGGCTCTGCAACATCCATCCCCACAAAGATAATCGTTTCGTAATTGAGCATCACCCCGTACTCTACAGCTCTTTCAATACTTTTTTGATTATTACTGTCTACAAAATCATAACCATGCGTATTCTCTCCAAACAGCACCATAGGCTTATCAAGTGTATTCAACCATTCATAGTCTGCTTCTCTCATACCACAGACAATGTAACCATCAGAATCTCCTATTTTCGTATTTCGTTTCGTAACCAATTGCAGACCATATGAATGCTTATCTAATTCATTGGCGATTCCGACAAGTAGCTGCATATAATAAGGCTCAACATAATCCATTTCCTCTAAAATCAATAATTTAATGATTTGAGTACGATTGTTTGCCAACGCTTTGGCCATCACATTGGGTTTATAATTCAATTCTTTCATCGCGGCATGAACCATTAGTTTCAGTTCATCGGTTACTTGATCAGGATGGTTGATCACTCTAGAAACTGTCATTTTAGAAACATTGGCTTTTTTTGCCACATCATTTAGTGTTGGCAATAAGATCATCTCCTTTCTAATAATTCATCATCGTATAATTAGTGAATACTGATTTTTGTCTAATCTTTTCGTCCAATTAATTCTAGCACATCAGAATTAAGGTCGCTATAACTTGTAACATACTGACTCTTTATTCTCAGAATATTTTAAAGGAATCATTTTCATTACTACTTGATTTTTCATCACAAGTACTTTATAACAAAACTAATATATTGACAAGTTATACTATCAGATGTCCCTTAGCGAATGAAGAACATTGGTTAAAGTCGAACGTACGTAAAAGTATTTATTTTATCCAAAAAGAGAGCTAGAATACTTGTTTCAAAACATAAAAACACCTTTAAAATAGTATAATCAAAAATACACCATCTCAAAAATCGGTTCTCTGTCAAACAACGTTGATAGAGAACAAAGTCAAACAGTAATAGATTTTGGAAGAGGATGTACAACGAGCTTACGCTGCTGTATGTTCTCTTTCTTTTTCTATCATTTTGATTTTATTTCTGATTGTTTTTAAATTGAAGTGCAGGATAATGCGATTTTTATAGTGAATAAAGTTCCCATAGCCATAGGCTACCCGGTTCAATACCTTTCTTTTGTTTATGTATGCCGTAAGACACGCAGTTATCTTCGAAAATCATATTTTTGTCTTGAATATCCAGTACTTTTTGCATATCATTTGATGTAGGCAAGTGAGTTCCTCCTAAGGATGTTTGGTTTTGGTCAACTATTATTCTACAGGAGAGCTCACTTGTTTTCTATTTTCTGAGACAAAAAAAGACGCCAGTGATTTCTCACCAACGTCATATATTATAGAACCCTTTTATATAAGAAAATAACTAGATATAAAGTATACTCGCCTTTTTGACGTATATCCTTTAAATTCTGTTTGTATACTGATTCTGAAAATCTACTACAGCTTCATATTCTTGTTCATATAATCGACTCAAACGAATAAAGATCGGCAGCAGTTCTTTATATACTAATCCTTTTTCTTTATCTGGGTGATTAATGGTTCTTGTTTTGACCATCTTTTTAACTTCAGATAAGTCATCAATTTCTCCCATTGCATACAAGCCTAAGATTGCTGCGCCTAGACAGGCACTTTCGACAGTTTCAGGTACGTGGACTTCCTGTCCAAAAATATCTGCGACCATTTGTCTCCAGACAGCCGAATGTGCAAATCCTCCGGTTGCTCGGACTTCTTTTGGAGTACCGATCAACTCTTCTAACGCTAAAAGAACCATATATATATTCATATTGATTCCTTCAAGCACAGCACGCATCATATGTTCGCGCTTATGATGCATGGCCAGTCCAAAGAATGATCCTCTAGCATTAGCATTCCAAGATGGCGCTCTTTCTCCAGATAAATACGGATGAAACAGCAATCCTTCAGATCCGGCTGCTACTTGATCTATGCGGTCAGTGATTAGGTCGTAGGGGTTCTGATTTTGTTCTTTTGCTATCTTGACTTCCTCAGAACAAAATTCATCTCTCAACCATCTTAGTACCATTCCCCCATTATTAACGGGACCACCAATGACCCAGTGGTTTTCAGTTAGAGCATAGCAAAATGTTCGTCCCTTTTCGTCGGTGACTGGTTTATCTGTTACTGTTCTAATCGCACCACTTGTGCCGATTGTTATCGCTACTTCACCAGGCATCACAGCATCTACACCGAGATTAGCTAGACATCCATCATTCGCTCCTATAATAAAAGGAACTTCTGAACTTATACCCATTTCATCAGCAAGTATTGGGGCTATACCTTTATATTGAGATGTAGTAGGTACCAGCTTAGAAAGCTGATCTGGACCAATTCCCGCAATTTCTAACGCTTCAGCATCCCACTCCATTGTGTAGATATTTAAAAGCCCAGTTGCCGAAGCGATGGAATGATCTACTACGTACTCATTAAAAAATGCTTTAAATACATATTCTTTAATTCCTATAAATTTAGCAGTTTGTTTGAATATATTCGGCTTTTCTTCTCTAATCCAGCTAATGTTAGTCAAAGGAGACATAGGATGGATTGGTGTCCCCGTTTTTTTATATAATTCTAATCCTGTTTGTTTTTTTATTTTCTCTGCATATGGTTCGCTTCTTTGATCTGCCCAAGTAATGGAAGGTGTCAATGGATTTCCTTCTTTATCCACTGCAATCACACTGTGCATAGCTGCACTAAATGAAATTAATTTCAAAGCATTTTTATCGATTTCACTTCTTTTCATTACAGTTCTGATTGATTCTTTTACTGCCTCAAGTATTTCTTTCGGATCTTGTTCAGCAGCCCCTGGTTCTGGTACATTCAGTGGATACTCTACTGAAGATTGCTGAAATGCATTCCCTTTAAGATCAAATAAAACAGCTTTCGTACTAGTCGTTCCTATATCTACACCAAGCATGTAAGATTTCACATTGATTTTCCTCTCTAGTAACGATATTTTATAATCGCACTATCAATTCACTTTTCTTTATTTAATTCTTATTTAAGCTTAACTCTAATATCGATTTCTGTCCATGCAAAATATGCGGACTATGGCTTATACCAAGTAGTCTCACTGCTTTTCAACTGCATGTCCTCCAAACTGATTTCTTAAAGAGGCAACAACTTTTCCACTAAAAGAATTGCTTTCTAAAGAGCGATTTCTCATCATCAAAGATAAAGCAATAACAGGCGCAGCAGTCTCTAATTCCAATGCTGTTTCTACTGTCCATTTTCCTTCTCCGGAAGCATGAACGATTCCTCTAATTTTATCTAATTTAGGATCTTCAGAAAAAGCAGACTCCATAAGTTCCATCAACCAAGACCGTATAACCGAACCATTATTCCAGACTCGCGCTACTTTTTCGTGATCAAAATCATACGTACTCTTTTCCAGAATATCGAACCCTTCGCTCATTGCTTGCATCATCCCATATTCTACTCCATTATGAACCATCTTCAAGAAATGACCACTTCCAGATTCACCTGTATACAAATATCCATTTTCTACAGAAATGTCTTTGAAAATAGGTTCTATCTGATCGAATACTTCTTTATCTCCACCAATCATGGTACAAGCCCCTTCTCTTGCTCCTTCCATTCCCCCACTTGTACCAACATCAATATAAGATATACCTTTATTTTTTAAATCATGATATCGTTTAACAGTATCTTTATAGTTACTGTTTCCACCGTCTATCAGAATATCTTCTTCAGATAGATACGGTTTCAAATCAACTATCAATTTTTCGGTAATTTCTCCTGCAGGAACCATCATCCAAATAATTTTTTTGCCATCCAATTGTTTAAATACTTTTTGAATACTCGTTGCACCTTTTGCACCTACTGCTTCAGCTTGCTCAACTAAATTATGATCAATATCAAAAGCTACCACTTCATGTTTGTGGTCTAACAAATTCTGCATTAGATTAAATCCCATTTTTCCAAGTCCTAAAATTGCTAATTTCATTTTAGCTACCTCCTGTAAAATTTTATTTCGTACACTCAGTATATAAAAGAATATTATTTCTTACAAGTGATTTATAGAAAAATATTTTCTTTTGTTTCTTTTCAATCTATAATTAGGGTAATCCCTAACAAAGGAGTTCGTTTAGACGATGGAAAATAAACAAACCTGTAAAATGAGAATTCGATCTATTTATAGAACATTTAGTGAGAAAGAAAAGAAATTAGCTGATTATATTACCGCTTCTCCTGAAAAAATTATTCATGGAACGATTAATCAGATTGCCGATGATACTGGTCTAGCAGATTCTACTGTATTTAGATTTTGTAAACGTCTTGGTTATAAAGGATTTCAAGACATGAAAATTGCTTTAGCCTCTGAACAAGTAAAAGAATTACACGATATTCATGAACATCTATCTTCCGAAGATAATGAAAGAACTGTTTTAAAGAAAGTTTTCCAATCAAATATCAAAACATTGGAAGATACGTTAACAGTTATTGATGAAGATCACTTTAAAGGCGCAGTTAATGCAATGCTAAAAGCAGATAGAATTGAATTATTTGGATTTGGTGGTTCTAACGTTATTGCTCTGGACGGATATCATAAGTTTATCCGAACCGGATTGCCTGTTTCCGCTCAAATCGATGCGCATATGCAGTTAATGTCTGCTTCTCAGATGACTGATTCCAGTGTCGCTGTTCTTATTTCTCATACTGGTCATTCTAAAGATATTCTCGGATTATTAGATACTCTAAAACAAAATAATGTATTCACTATAGGAATCACTAGTTATATGCAATCCCCTTTTAGTCAACAAGTTGATATTCCACTTTACACTTTATCAGAAGAAACAGATTTCCGATCTGAGGCACTAGCTTCAAGAATAGCTCAACTCAGTCTGCTTGATGCTATTTATGTTAATATCATGATGAGATTAGACGAAAAAGGAAAAAAATCTATCACCAAGGTCAGAAATGCTATTCAAAACCGTAGAATTTAACTAGTAAAGGAGCATACATTTGATAGACTTAAGCAAATTAACGGCTGGAAAAAAATTAACTTCTTTAGAAAAAGCGATTCTTCAGTATTTTGTAGCACATATTGATACAGTCCAGGACATGGGCGTACGTGCTGTAGCAAGCGCAACCTACACATCTCCCGCTTCTGTTATAAGATTATCTAAAAAACTAGGCTACGCTGGTTTTACTGATATGTATTATTCATTACTTCCCATGATCAAAAAAGCAGAGAATAATTCAAATACTGAGAACGAAACCATATTAAGTACTGATTTTAAATCATTAATCAAAAATTGTTCTTACGAAAATACCCAACAGTTCATTGATAATGTACTGCTACTAAAACAAAAATATATCTTTATTTATGCTACTGGTTTCTCTCAGATTGCAGCAGAGTATATTTACAAGAAATTATTGGTTCTAGGAAGAAAAGCGATTTTAGCTAGTGGCTCTGATTCAGTGGGTGTGTTTGAAAATAACTTAGATGATATTGGTGCAATGATCGTTGTCTCAAAATCCGGTGAAACTGAACAAGTTTACCGCAAACTGAAAAAAGCTGTCGATGCTGAAATCTACACAGTTGCTTTCACGAAAGAAACGGATAATCGAATCGGATCAATCTCTGATTTAAATATTCAGATTCTAGATGTACATCAACTAGATGATCGCAATATGCTTCCTAATCTCTTTTTCCCCGGGGTTTTACTATCCTTTGAATCCATTGTCGAACAATATTTAACCCAATTAGAATCTTAATCTTTTTTATGCGAAACGTGTTTCTTAATCAAGAAACACGTTTCTACTATTTTAAAACGCTAACATTAGAACCGCTTACACGCTATACTAATTCTAGATCAATCATTCTTATTACGAAAAACGGTTAAAAAGGAATGAAAAATTGAATTGGAGGAAAGAAGATGAAAGATAAGTTAATGAACGGAATGCAGCGTTTTGCAAAAGCGATGTTTATTCCTGTACTAATTCTGCCTATTGCAGGTTTGTTAATTGCAATAGGAAATTTATTTACAAACGCTCGATTGATTGAGTTGCTTCCCTTTTTAGATAATCCGATCACTATGGGATTTGGATCAATCTTATCAGGATCACTCGTTTCTATCTTAACAAACTTAGGACTCATATTCTGTGTGGGTATTGCTGTGGGCTTATCCAACAAGAAAAAAGCAGAAGCTGGCTTTACCGCACTTTTAGGATTCTTGGTATTTATATATGCAATGAATAACTTCCTGTCTTTTAATGAAATGCTCGTAGATCCTGCGTCTCTACAAGGAACAGGTCAATCTATGGTGTTAGGTGTGCAGGTATTAGACATGGGGGTATTTTTAGGAATTATTCTAGGAGTCGTTGTTGCACTTGTTCATAATAAATTTGCTGAAATTGAATTTGATAATGCCTTCCAAATTTATGGTGGTTCTCGTTTTGTATTTATCGTATTGATCCCAATCGTTGTCATCTTCGCAATTCTGATGAGTTATATCTGGCCCGTTGTTCAATCTGGAATTGATGCGACCGGATCATTTATTAACCAAACAGGCAACTTTGGCTTATTCTTATACGGCACACTTGAACGTTTACTCATTCCAACTGGTTTACATCACTTGGTGTATACACCTTTCTTATATACTTCTCTGGGTGGTGTTGCGGAAGTCGGTGGTGAAGTCTTTGAAGGAGCTCGTAACATCTACTTTGCTGAAATAGCAGACCCATCTGGTGGTCTATTAAACCAAAGTGTTATCTGGGATGCTCGAGGAATTTCAAAAATGTTTGGTTTACTCGGTGCCTGCTTAGCAATGTACCATACAGCTAAACCAGAAAACAAAGCAAGAGCAAAAGCTATTTTAATTCCAGCGGTCTTTACTTCATTTGTTGCAGGCGTTACTGAACCAATCGAGTTTTCATTTATGTTTATTGCCCCTGTACTATTCGTCATTCACTCCGTATTTAGTGGTTTTAGTATGGTCGTCTTAAATTTACTAAATGTTCGTGCAATTGGTCCAAATGGTTTTATAGATTTCTTACTGTACAACGTTCCTTTAGGTTTTGAACGGACAAGGTGGCCAATCTTTATTTTAGTCGGGATAGCCTTCTTCATCATTTACTATCTTACATTTAGATTTTTAATCACAAAATTCAAATTTAAAACAATTGGTCGAGAAGATTCTGTTCAAGATACAAAATTATATTCTAAAAAAGATTATCAAGCTGCTAAATCTGGCCAACTGGTTGAAACAGTTACTGGAGACAGAGAAGCTGAAACAGGCTCTGCGCCCGTTATTGTACAAGCTTTAGGAGGACCGGAAAATATTGATACCATTACAAACTGTTATACTCGTTTGCGCTTAACCTTAAAAGATCCTGCATTAGTCGATGAACAGACTTTACGGACAGATACCGGCGCTAGCGGCGTCATCGTAAAAGATCAGAACGTACAGGTCGTCTACGGACTGCAGGTTAATAGCGTACGGAGATCAGTGGAAAAATATCTTGGTCGAGATCCAGAAGAATAATTTAAATAAGAAGGGAAAGAATTAAATGAATAAGAAATTTTCAGTTGTTATCGCAGGTGGAGGAAGTACCTTCACTCCAGGAATCGTTCGTATGTTATTAGAAAATTTAGATCGTTTCCCCTTACGTACTTTAAAACTTTATGACAATGATGAGGAAAGACAAGGTATCTTAGGAGAAGCACTAGCTATTTTAATGAAAGAACAGGCTCCAGAAATCGACTTTTCATACACCACAGATCCAGAAGAAGCTTTCACGGATGTAGACTTCTGTATGGCTCATATTAGAGTCGGAAAATATGCTATGCGTGAGCAAGATGAAAAAATCCCATTGAATCACGGTGTCATTGGACAAGAAACTTGTGGACCTGGTGGAATTGCTTATGGTCTAAGAAGTATTGGTGGTATGATCGAATTAATCGATTATATGGAAAAATATTCTCCAGAATGCTGGATGCTGAACTATTCCAATCCGGCCGCAATCGTCGCAGAGGCTTGTCGCGTACTCCGTCCAGACTCAAAAGTCTTGAATATCTGCGATATGCCGGTAGGAACACTCAGAAGAATGTCTCAAATCGTCGGGAAGACACCTGACGAATTAGAAGTCCGTTACTTTGGTTTGAACCATTTTGGCTGGTGGACAAGTATCAAAGACAAAGAAGGTCATGAATATCTTGATCAGATTCGTGAGTATGTAGCAGAAAATGGTTACCTTACAACGGTCGAAGTGGAAACACAGCACACAGATCCAAGCTGGCAGCAGACACATAAAAAGGCAAAAGATCTGTTAGCTGTCAATCCAAGATATCTACCGAATACGTATCTCAAATATTATCTCTATCCAGATGATGAAGTCAGTCACTCAGACTGCTCCTATACTCGTGCCAATGAAGTCATGAATGGTCGAGAAAAAGAAGTGTTTGATGCTGCTCGTACAATTACAGAAAAAGGAACAGCAGCCGGTGATGAATTCCACATCGACAGTCACGCTTCCTTTATCGTTGACTTAGCTCGTGCCATTGCTTTTAATACTCACGAAAGAATGCTCATGATCGTCGAGAATAACGGAGCCATTGCGAACTTTCCAGATGATGCCATGGTAGAAGTGCCTTGTATTGTAGGAAACGACGGACCAGAACCACTTGCTCAAGGTAAGATTCCAGATTTTGAAAAAACCTTGATGTACCAGCAAGTCATGGTTGAGAAAATGGTTGTAGAAGCTTACGTTGAAGGAAGCTACCAGAAACTATGGCAAGCTCTCACACTTTCTAAAACCATTCCAAGTGCCGGCGTTGCTAAAAACTTGCTTGATGATCTGATCGAAGCAAATAAAGATTTCTGGCCAGAGTTAAACTAACTCATTTCTTAGTATATGTCTAAATAAACAACCACTCCCCTAGAAAATCGGGGAGTGGTTATTTTTAATAATACAATAATTTTTTTCCATAGAAAGAGCTTATCAATAATGTAAATACTACGAATACTGAACAAACTCCTATGAAATCATTAAACTTTAGTTTATGACTATATAAAAACTACACTTACTCTCTTAGAAAATTACTCTGCTGACTGTTCCAAGTAGTTAGCTAAGTGATCTTGGACTAAATCAGCATCCGCTTCTAACTCATTTCCAGTGTCTACTAAAGGTGATACTGGAGTGAATGCTTTATTTTTCTGCCCGTCATAAGATTGAATGAAATCGTCTTGATTGATTGAGTACAGAATCGCTTTACGCAAATCTTCACTCTGAGCAGTTTTGCTTTCTTCATTTGTCGTATTGATAATCAAATATTCTACAGCGTTACTTGGACCAGTTTGTAGTTCAAGAGAATCTTCACCTTCAACTACCTCATATTGAGTTTCTTCCAATCCATAAAGCAAGTGCACTTCTCCACTTCTCAAAGCAGACAATGCGCTATCCATATCTCCAATAAAGCGAACTGTTACATTTTCAATTTGGGCAGCATTTTCAGAATCTGGCATATAAGCAGGGTTCTTCTGGAAAGTTGCTTCGTAATCGTTTTTAGCAATCATGATATAAGGACCACTGGCATATAAGTGATTGTCGTAAGTGTCCCCTTCTGTTACTGCACGTTGATCACCATAAGGAATATCTGTATTAATATCAAAATTCTCAATATCATATGTGTTGACACTCTCAACTTGTTCTTTTGAAACAATTCCAGCAGATTGATGTGCCAAGTAATTTAAGACTTGCGGAAATGGCTCGGTAGTGGTTAGTTTGACTACCTGATAGTTTCCTGCACTACTGTCAGATTGCGTTTTATCTGTCACTAAACTATTGATAGGAGTATCTAATCCAGCTTCCAGTGCTTCTTTTATACTTGTATTTTCACCAGCGACTGTTGCCTCTTCCAATTCGCTCATATCTTCTACAACCGTTACATCATCAATATATTCATGCAAACTATACGTTCTATGGTCTGGGACTGATTCAGGATCACTAGCACGTTCTAGAGAGAATTCAACATCATCTGCTCCAACTCGCTCCCCTGTGTCTACAGCTTGACCATCTTCTACACTTGCAAAATTAATATCATCACGCAAAATAAAATAGTAATCAGAATTACCTTCAGCAATAGCATGATTGTAACTCAATGAAGCTTCAGAAGTTACAGTATCATCTTCTGTCAAGTTTACCAAACGCACATACATATTCGTATTCAATTGATTGATAGATCCGTCGTTTCCTTTGATTGGATCTAAAGATGTTAAATCAGATTCCGTCTGAGTCAGAATTAAAGGCTCTGAGGAATTGAGCGAAGTATCATTAAACTGAACAGTATCCCAAGCAAAAGCTCGTGATTTATAAAGATTAACTGTATCCGGATTAATTAATTCCTTATTAAATGCTTGTGCTTTTAATGAGTTATAAAGACCGACGGCATAAGCATTTTCTGTAACGATGACATTTTCCATTTCACTATACGTATCAACATATTCTGATTCGTTCTCCGTAGCTGCTTGATTGATCAGTTCGTCTACTTCTGAGTCAGGAGCAATAACTCGGCTATCTCCATCACTCGTGAATAATGAACGAACTGCATAATCCGGATTCCCTGTTACAGTGGTCCAGCTCGCAACAGAAATATCAAAGTTTCCTGCATCTCTTTGAGCTCTATAGCTGGCATAATCAGGTTGCTGGTTAACGTTGACTTCAAAACCATTTCTAGTCAACTGGTCACGTAAAATATTCAAGTCTTTTTCGTCCGCAGCAGCACCTAACAAATCGATTTGTACTGCTTCTTGATCACTGTTTGAATTGCCTGTTGCAGCTTCATCTTCTGTAGTTACATCACAAGCAGATAAAGCCAGTGTTCCAAGCAATACAGCTGTACTTATTAATTTCTTTTTCATACATTTTTCCTCTTTTCCTTTTGATTTTATTTTATTTAAGTCTATTAAACTTTTTAAACATTAAGATAACCTTGGATCTGTTGCATCTCTTAAACCATCACCCAAAAAGTTAAATGATAAAACTAATGCAATGATCGCTAATCCTGGATAAATAGCTAAGTGAGGCTCCGTTTCCAGATATTCACTACCAGTCCGCAGTATATTCCCCCATTCTGGAATATAATTTTCTACTCCTAGTCCAAGGTAACTCAGACTACTCGTCGCGATAATCGCTGATCCAATGGTTAACGTTGCTCTAACAATCATCGGTGCCAGAGAATTGGGAATAACATGTTTACGAATGATATTCGTATGATTGTTTCCAATTGCTCTTGACGCCTCTACATATTCCAGATTCGTTACCTGGATTACGTTTGCTCGCATTGTCCGAGCATAACTTGGGATATACCCGACACTTAAAGCAATAATTAAATTTGTAGTAGAAGCTCCAAAAGCTGCGACAATTGTTATAGCTAACAGAATTCCTGGAATAGCGTATAAGATGTCTAAAAATCGCATAATTAAATTATCTGTATGTCGACCATAATATCCAGAAACAGCACCGAGCGCCCCTCCAAATATCAGCGGAATAACCGTTGCCAGTACTCCAACAGTCAATGATATCCGTGCTCCAAACACAATTCTAGAAAACACATCTCGACCAAAATTGTCTGTTCCAAAAGGGTAAGTCAGACTTGGTGGTTGTAGAATACTGCTATAATCATTTGTCACTGCAAACCCATAATTAAAAGTCCAATAACTACAAATAGAAATAGCAACAAGAAATACGATAAATAGCATACCTATCATAGAAGCTTGATTTCGTATGATTTTTTCACGGATACCCTTCCGTCGAGTCATTGTTGTTTCGTTATCTGTCTTTTGGATCATTGAAATTATTACAAAAAGCACAAAAAGATTCCCAACTAAAACAGTTGCTGCAAAAAATAGAAGAAAAACTTTTTTTACTATACCAGACATTGCTGCAAATCTATTGTACCCGACTAACACAACAATATGAAAAATAAGAATAAAAAGCAGTAAAAACATAAACGGTATAAAAGTATTGGTTACATAAGCTTTAAATAAGTTTAATGCAGATACTCCAATTACCAGAAAATCTGTCAATACCATATATACAGAATAAATATAACCAGTGCTTACTTTATTTTTCAATAAATATAAAGACGAAAGCACTATAAATAAGTTTCCCGCTAACAAGGAGATTAATAATACTCCAGCCAACTGCCGGCTTGTTGAGTTAATGACAAGTGATTTATTACTATCTTTTCTGATTTTAAGTACTAATAATGCCTGAACAGCAGTTACCAATCCATTGATACCTGCCAGAATCAAAATAAACGGACGAATAGCAAATGGGCTGAAATCAAAAGATGCAAAGCCGATAATCAGCGTATATAACAGTGAAAGCCCCATAGAAAACTCCGCTTGCTTATAAACCAGCGTATCTTTATAAGATTTCAAAGAACTTTTCCCTCCCTTCTAGTATCTTTTAAGATTGGTCCGAATTCTCGGATCAATAAAGGCATAGAGCATATCAATAAACACATTTACAACTGATAACACAATGGCTATATAAATGACACCACCTAGAACACTTGGTATGTCAGGAATAAATTGACGTTCTACAATATAATTCCCGATCCCATTGATATTGAAGACTTGTTCAGTTACAGCTGCGCCTCCAAGTACTCCTCCGAATTGAAGACCTATGATCGTTACAATTGGAATTAATGCATTTGGTACCGCATGTCTCAACATTACTCTTCTATTCGATAATCCTTTTGAGCGAGCTGTTAGAATATAATCTTCATTAACTACTTCTAGAGTAGATGAACGCGTCATTCTTGCTACTGAAGCCATCAGCAATGTACCAAGTACCACTGCCGGCATAATCAGCGAAGCAAAGTTATCTGCATTATAAGTTGCCGGCAACCATCCCAGTTCAATTGAAAATCCTAATATGAAAATAAGGCCTTGCCAGAAACTTGGAATGGATAACCCAATTAATGCAATAAACATAAAAACATGATCAAACATCGTATTAGCTTTCACTGCCGAATATATTCCAGCAGGCAATGCCACTATAAGAGCAATTATTAAAGCAAATACTGAAAGTTCCAACGTAACTGGGAATCGTCGCATAATGGTCGAAACAACTGCCTGATTGCCCGAATAGGCATTCCCTAAATCAAAAGTGAAAACACCTTTAATCGTTCTCCATAATTGAACAATATATGGATCATCTAGTCCGTACATCGCACGAAAATTATCAACCTGGGCTTGCGTAGCGGTCTCTCCAATAATATTTCTGGCCGGGTCAGAGGGAGAAAAATATAATAAAGTAAAGACGATGATCGTTACTCCCAATATGACAAAGAGCATCATGAGCAACCGTTCAAATAAATACTTCATAAATGGAAAGGAATGTATGACCAGCAATACATACATAGGAAATCCTAGAACTGCTGATAAGACAAAATATTTTGGATTTAAAATAAAGGCAAGTGATTGTCCTAAAAAGGTTACTTTTTCTCTATTAGATTGTTCATAGATTTCCTGCGCTTTTTCATTTACAGCTTGCTGGAATTGAGTAGAAAATAATCTTTCAACATTTTTATTCGTTTCTTTCTCATTTAATAGTTTATTGAAAAAAGCTTGTTTATTTTCTTCTTGCTTTTTCAATTTTGCTTTTAATTTCTGATCATATCCAATTTGTATTAAAGCTTCCTTTGCTTCGCTGTTAATTTTTCCATTTTGCTTTTTGACATATTTCTTGTATAGAAAGACTATAAGAATAAGCAGCTGAAAAGGAAGACCAAAAATCAGCAAACCTATACGGTAATAAGGGCTCAAAAATGCTTTTCCGTATTGTCGAGAAACCATTTGAAAGAAATTCTGATCTTGTTTGATAATCGTTTCAACTTTCATTTCCATACCTCCATTCTCTTTATTAAGAATGTATTTTTCATTTGCATCATACGTACAAAAAAAGCCCTTAAACACAGATACATCTGTATTCAAGGGCAAAATAATCAATTCCACGGTTCCACCTTAAAAAATGTACAGTTTCAACCTTGTTAAACCTCCGGCTGTACTATACACTATCTTAACTACAGTACTCAGACGCATCTGTCTGTAATACTGCGCCGCTGTAACGGGCATACCCGGCATCATCTAATCTTCCAAGAAAATTCAACGATACGACTCCAAGACGCACTTCCAGATATCACTCTTTATCCCTTCTCAGCAAACAGGGACTCTCTATAAAATCGCAATGATCTGTACTCTTCTTTTCATTGTCTTTTAACTTATTTTTTAAAAGTAGTCTTAATTGAAGATAAATATACCAAATATAAAAAGTACAGTCAAGGCTAAACATTTAATTTTTAGGATAGATTTTTGATTGACTTTATCACTGTAACTTTCTGCAAAATGATATTTTTTTCTATCTCGATTGACAAACATGCTATAATCAAATTATTCTAGACAAATTTGAGGAGCGGAACTATGGAAAAATTACTGGATGTCCAGAAGTTATCTATTATATTTGAACAAGGCGACTCTTCAAATGAAGTTGCAACAGATATTCATTTTGAAGTATCAAAAGGCGAGACTTTAGGGATTGTTGGAGAATCAGGAAGTGGAAAAAGTGTCACTGCACGTTCTATTATGCGTCTTCTTCCTCCCAATGCCCAAAATAATGAAAACAGTAAAATTGTATTTATGGGTAAAGATTTAACTCAGTTAAGTGAAAAAGAAATGCGGAAAATCCGTGGTAAAGATATTGGAATGATTTTTCAAGATCCAATGACCTCACTCAATCCCACTATGCGAATAGGAGATCAAATCACCGAAAGCATACAGTTTCATCAGAAACTACGTAAAAAAGCTGCAAAAGAAGAAGCACTTAATATAATGGAATTGGTTGGTATCAAAGATATTGAGTTTCGTTACAAGCAATACCCTCATGAATTTTCAGGTGGTATGCGCCAGCGAATGATGATTGCTATCGCCTTAGCATGTAATCCTGCTCTTTTGATTGCGGATGAACCAACTACAGCGTTGGATGTTACGATTCAAGCTCAAATTTTGGATCTATTAAAAGACATTCAAAAGAAATTTGGAACCTCCATTATTTTAATTACCCATGACTTTGGAGTAGTGGCTAATATGTGTGACCGTGTTATTGTTATGAAAGATGGCGAGATTGTGGAAAGCGGCACAACCAAGAATATATTTGACCATCCAAAACATACCTATACCAAAAAACTATTAGAGGCTGTGCCAAACCTTCAAAATGAACAGAAAGCATTCTCAAATGTAAACAGATCTAAAAAGCCTTTACTCTCTATCAGAAACCTTCAGAAACATTTTGATTTAGGAAAAGGTTCAGTTTTAAAAGCTGTTGATGGTGTTTCTTTTGACATATATGAAAAAGAAACATTAGGATTGGTTGGTGAATCTGGTTCTGGAAAATCTACTACTGGTCGTACGATACTGCGACTTCATGAAGCAACAAGTGGAGAGGTTCTTTATGAAGGATTCAACTTAAATAATTTAACAGCTAGCGAAATGAAAGATATGCGAAAACATATGCAGATTATTTTTCAAGATCCCTACGCTTCACTTGATCCACGAATGAAAGTTGTCGATATCATTGGAGAAGCACTTGATGTTCATAAACTGGCTGAAAACAAACAGGATCGCTTTAATAAAGTGATCGATTTGCTTGAACTAGTCGGCTTAGATCCATCCTTTGCCATGAGGTATCCTCATGAGTTCTCTGGAGGACAGCGCCAACGGATTGGAATAGCACGGGCACTAGCTGTAAATCCGAAGTTTATCGTCTGTGACGAGCCTTTATCTTCTCTAGATGCATCTATCCAATCGCAAATTGTGGAACTGCTAGAAGATTTACAAAAAAAATTAGGATTAACGTATATGTTTATTGCACATGACTTATCTATGGTGAAACGTATCAGTGACAGAGTAGCTGTGATGTATAATGGAAATATAGTAGAGCTAGCAAAATCAGAGGAGCTTTTTGCTAACCCTCTTCACCCTTATACAAAAAAACTTTTATCTGCTATACCGGTTCCAGATCCAACTTATGAAGCTACTCGTAAAAAACAGAAAAGTGATGAAGAAACACTTTCATTCGATTTATCTGCATCTGTTTTTCAAGAAGTTTCTCCTGAACATTGGGTAGCTCTTCCAAAAGTATAGTCTCTAGCTATTGAACGATTATTGCGTATTTCCCAGCATATTTTTATCCCAAAAATTATAAGTCTTATAAAAAGACTATTAAAAGATCTATCATTAATCAGAAAACAGAAAAAGGATGAACACTCTTGATTAAGTGTTCATCCTTTTTCAATATATATACTATTCATCTTCCAGTAAAGCCAGAAATTCTCTCGTGCGTGCTTCTTTTGGATTAGTCAGTACTTTTTCAGCTGGTCCTTCTTCAAGAATATAGCCTGCATCCATAAATAAAGCTCTATTAGCTATACGTCTGGCAAAGTTCATTTCATGTGTGACAATCACCATGGTTTGTCCCTCTTTAGCCAGTTCTTCAATCACTTTCAACACTTCTCGCACTAGCTGCGGGTCTAAAGCTGAAGTAGGTTCATCGAATAATAATACTTCTGGATGCATCATCAATGAGCGGGCAATAGCAGCTCTTTGCTGTTGTCCTCCTGACAATGCATCAGGATATTTATCTTTATGTTCAAGGAGGCCGACTTTTTCGAGTATTTCATTTGCCTCGACAAGCACTTCTTTTTTATTTCTCTTTTGTACAGTAATTGGAGCTTCAATAATGTTGTCCATCAATGTTTTATGTGGAAACAGATTGAAACTTTGAAATACCATACCTGAGTACTGGCGAATTTCTTTTATGTCTTCTTTAGTAAGTTTTTGTTTTCCAAATTCTACCTTTTTGTCTCCGATTTTCAGTGTACCTTCACTGGGTTCCTCTAGTAAATTCAAGCATCTCAGCAAAGTTGTTTTCCCTGAACCTGAAGCGCCAACTAAACAGACTACTTCACCTTTATTTACACTGAAATTGATAGATTCTAAAACGACTTGATCTCCAAATTTCTTTTTCAAGTTTTCTACTGTAATCATAGTCAGGATGCTCCTTTATCCTTTTGCTAAATAGCGGTTATAACGAACTTCAAGTCTACTTTGAATTGCACCAATCACAATACTGACTAGCCAATAAATAATTGCAACCGTTATATACATTGTCATACTATCATATGTTCTTCCTGCTATTAATCGACCACTATATAATAATTCCTGTACAGTAATAACAGAAGCAAGCGAGGTTCCTTTTAATACATCCATAAAAATATTAAAAGTAGGCGGAACCGCGATACGTGTCGCCTGAGGAATGATGATTCTTCTTAATGTTTGAAAGTAACTCATTTGAAGCGTTTCAGCTGCTTCCCACTGTCCTTTAGGCACAGATGATATCGCAGAACGCACAACTTCAGCAAGGTAGGCAGCAAAGTTGAAACTTACTCCCACAATTGCTGCAACGATTGAGCTTTCAAATTCTATTCCTATTACTGGAAGTCCATAATAAAGAATAAATACAAAAACAAGTAATGGTGTACCACGCATAAAGGAAATATAAAACTTAGCAGGTAATCTAAAAATAGCAAGTTTAGACATACGTGCAATCCCAACTATAATTCCTATAATAAGGGCAAAAACCATACTGAATCCTGCTATAATCATTGTTACACGTAAACCTTCTAACAAGAATGGTATAGATTCAATTGCAAGATCAAAATCATACAAATATTCCCATCTTATTTCAGAAAAAAACTCAAACATATTAAACTCCTTTCTTTCTATATACTAGAAAAGAACATACAAGAAGCTTGTAATGGCTTCTTGTATGTTACGATTTTTTTGTATTTAACTTACTCTGCGTCTAAACTGACAACTTCAGATTGATCAACTGGTTGAGTTGAGTCCGCACCTAAAAATTCTATCGACAATTCTGAAACTCTTCCTTCATCTTTCAAAACAGCTAATGCTTCACTTAACTTATCGCGTAATTCAGTATTCCCTTTTAATACTGCTAAAGCACTTTCTGAAGAATGATATTTTATATCTTCATCTACCATTAAACCATCATCACCAAATTCTTCTACATTTCTTTGCAATACTAACCGGTCATTTAAATAAGCATCTTGGTTTCCATTAAGAATGTCTCGCATGATTGTATCTACACCAGCGTCATATGCTGTTGTTTCCCCACCAATGTTTTCTGCAAAGGTAGCATAGTTACTTGTTAGAGAACCCAGTCCTATTTTTACACCTTCTAAATCATAAGCAGATTCGAACTTTCCATCATCTTCTGTACGAATAATGGCTGAACCGTAAGAATATTTGTGAGAATCCACAAAATCAAAAATCTCTTTACGCTCTTCTGTAATTGCAAAGTCATTTGCGGCTACGTCAATTTGTCCATTACGCAATGCTGGAAGTAATCCGTCAAACTGCATCGTTTCGAATTCCACTTCTACTCCTAATTCTTCTCCAAGTTCACGTACTAACTCTACCTCAAATCCTGTTAGTTCATTCTCGTCATTCAAGAAAGTAATCGGCGCATATGTTCCAGATGTTCCTACAGTCAATACGCCTTCTTCTTCAATTGATGACCATGAGATATCTTCTGTGGTTTCTTCTGATGCATTTTCAGCTTCTTCATTGTTGTCACTTGTTGTACAAGCAGTCAGTAATAGCCCTGCCGTTAATAATGTAGTTAAGCTTATTGTTTTATTAATCATTTAAAAATCTCCTTATGCACTTTTTCAATATTCTTACAATAAAATAATTATTTTGAAAAAATCATCATTTTTTTATACACAGGAGCTAATATAGCATGTTTTTTTGTTTATGTCACGAATTCTACCTTACTTTTTGTTAGTTTTTAATCAACTTATAACTATTTCACTTGATATAATGTATCCTAAAAACACTTTTTTATTCTATTTTTTCTACTTCATACACTCTTGCTTCATAAGGTTGTAACTTTAAAATAGTCCCGGATTGTTCTTTTTCAGAATAATTAGACAGTAATTTTTCACCTAACTTCCATTCATCAGGTAAATTAAATGTTGTTTCTTCTGCAAATAAATTAACCATTATCAAAAATTGTTTGCTCTGATCTTCTCTTATATAAGCAAAAACTTGCGGATGCTGTGCTTCTAATAACGTATAAGTTCCATATATAAGTGTTTCTTCTTTTTTTCTTAATTGAATCATTGAACGATAATAGTGATAGATAGAATCCGGGTCTTCCCTGGATTCCTCAACATTGATTTCTCTATAATTAGGATTCACTTTCATCCAAGGTTCGTTATCTGAAAAGCCAGCATATGCTGCATCACTCCATTGCATCGGTGTACGTGAATTATCACGACCACTAGACCAGATATAAGTCATGACTTCTTCATATGCTCTGCCTTTAGCCACCTCACCTTGGTAATAATTTCTAGATGCAACATCACGGTAGTCGTCTATAGTTTCATACTTCACATTCGTCATCCCAATTTCTTGCCCCTGATAAATAAATGGGGTTCCCTGCATGAAGAAATAAACAGTTGCCAATGCTTTGGCAGATTTTTTTCGGTAAGTTGTATCGTTTCCCCATACCGAAACAACTCTTGCTAAATCATGATTCTCAATAAATAAAGCATTCCACCCTTTCGCATCCAACGCATTCTGCCATCTGGACAGAGTAGTTTTCAGTCGGCTTAAATCTAACCCCGTTCCCTTAGATCCCCAAAGATCAACATGCTCAAACTGAAAAATCATATTAAAATAGCCTGTATCTTCATTAGCCCAGTCTTCTGCATCTTCAACTGTCACCCCATTTGCTTCACCGACTGTCAGCGCATCAAACTTATTGATCGTATTTTCTACAAATTCATTTAGAAATTGATCAATTCCTTTCTGATTGAGATGACCATCAAATGATTCTACAAATGCTTCTCCTTTTGGATTAGGTAAATCAGGTAAGCCTTCTTTCTTTTTAATGTGTGAGATTGCATCAATTCTAAAACCGTCGATTCCTTTATCTAACCACCAGTTGACCATATCATATAGCCTGTCTCTTACTTTTTTATTCTCCCAATTTAAATCTGGTTGTTTTTTAGAAAAAATATGCAAGTAATATTCATTTGTATCTGAATCATGTTCCCATGCTGAACCGCCGAATATAGAGGCCCAGTTATTAGGAGGAAGCTCCTTGTCAGCTCCTTCTTTCCAGATATAAAAATCTCTATATTCATTGTCTTTAGAAGATTTAGACTCAATAAACCACTCATGTTCGTCAGAGGTATGATTGATGACCAGGTCCATGATCAACTTCATTCCCCGTTTATGAACGGCTGACAGTAATTCTTCAAAATCTTCCATGGTTCCAAAGTCAGACAAAATAGCTTTGTAGTCGCTAATATCATATCCATTATCATCATTAGGAGACTGATAAATTGGACAAACCCAAATAATATCAATCCCAAGTTCTTGTAAATAATCTAATTTTTCAATAATTCCTTGTATATCCCCTATACCATCTCCATTTGAATCTTTAAAACTTCTTGGATAAATTTCATATGCAACGGCTTCTTTCCACCACTTTCGTTTCTCCTTTTATCCACACCAAATGTAAGTGCATTCATTTTAATTATTGCTAAATACTTTAATTTATTTTACCTAATATTCATATGAATAAACAACAAGGACCCTTCATTATCGAAAAGGATCCTTATATAATAATTTTACTATTATTAAGTTTTACTGATAATAATATTTTAACTCGCTAATCATATCACTAAGCAATGCTTCTTGATAGGCCGGTTTTTTCCTATCTCTCATTTCATCTTTTAGGCAAGCAAAAATATCCAATGCAAATTGATTTAGTTTTTTCATATCATTTTGATTAATCACTTCTTCGTCAGAACGTGCATTAAGATAAGAAGGGATATCCATTTTCCATGGTTGAGAATTCTCTGGATATCGCATCAATATTCGCTCAGCTCTTCTGATCCCGTCTGGTGTGATATCGCCAGCATACTTAATATTACATTCTTCTTCTACTAATCTATCGAGTAACTCTAATGTAGCTAAGTTAAATTCTCCATGTGTACAAATCATAGGTACATTTGGAACTTCATCTAGAATACTGGAAAAAACGACAGGATTCTCAACAATCCATACCGTCTGATCTTCATTAGCAGGGTAAGCTGTTACGATATTGATCAGTTCCCGCATGGGTACATTCATTACACTGTGTGAATGTGCCGCAGATTCCCACATCGGATGATAACCTTCAATCGTCTCTGCATAAACATTAACGACTGTTGCATAATTAGTTATATCATCTCTTAAAATATTAAATTTCAGGAGCAGGCGATTGATCGCTTCATTGCTTTCAGGTAATTTAACGGGTTCAATTGCATGAAACCTTGTATCTTCAGCAAAAACATGCAGCAGAAGTTTACCTAATGTCGTATGTCGATCAAAAGCATGGGTTTCTCCTACGACAATTTGACTGAATAGAGACAATCGAAGTGGCCTATCAGGTAGCAGCCTTACTGCTTCTGAAAGGTGTAATACATAATCTTCAAAAATAGTTGGCGATTCAGAGACCAACTGATAGATCCACTGACTATCAGATGTTCCTCTTTTCAGATACTGAAACCATCCTGTTAGCAATGCATACTCTTTTTCTAAATATTCAAAGAAATTTTTCATATCTTGATGTGGATAAATAGATTCTTCACTATCAATTTTTAATATATTATGAAAATAAGCTGTTAGGAAATCAGAAAGTGACATATCTAAACCGAAAGTCGTCTGCAGTTTTTCCTCAAACTCACTCAATTCAATAAATTTATTTTCAGCAAAAATAGAAGGATCCATTTCTAAAAATGTTACTACAGGATTTAACTCTTCATCTGTAAACTCAGATACATCTATACGGTCACTTTGTTTTTTAGAAAAATCAAAATTATTTTTAAATAATAGAAATAAGTGAAAAAAAAAATTATTTTCTTTAAAATAATATAGTGCCTTTTCAATTGGGGTACGATTTTTCATTAGATTTTACTTCCTTTTTATATTAATTAATGTTTACTTTAGCTATAAGTGACTATGGATTTAACTCTCTATTTTTATTTTACACTTGATATTTGTATTTAAATTATCAGGAAAGTCGCTCAAGAGCGTTCGAATATTAACAAAATTTGACAACTGATTAAAAAATTCATAAAACAGAGGGATTTCTCTCTAATATTATAACACGTCTATGATAAGATACTTTTATCAGTATATATATTTATATCAAAATTTTTAATTACTTACCTTATTTTGTATTCTAAAGGAGATTTATTATTGAAGAAATCACTACTTAAATTCGGATCGCTATTCTTACTTTCCTTACTTGTATTCACCTTTGTTTTTCCTTCTTCTACTATATTAGCACAAGAAGAATCTAGAGATGAAGAAGAAATGGTCGATATCATCGTTAGATACAATGATACAGTTCCTGACGAAAATGAATTAGATCCTGCTTATAAAAATGTACGATCATTAGATATTCTCCCTATCCAAGCAATGACCGTTCCGAAATCAGCAGTCAAAATAATCAGTAGCCAGAAAAATGTTAAAAGGGTCACATATAACCAAGAGGTAGTGACTCCCTCTGAGACTGATACTAGTCGAACGCTTTCTGAATATGACTGGAATAACAACTCAGTTGGTTCTTTTGATGCCTGGGATGAGGGCCTTACTGGAAAAGATATTAAAATAGCTGTTATTGATACAGGATTTTATGATCATGGTGATATAGAATATGCTGGTGGATTCAGTGTGTTTGATGATGATCATCCGTTGGGAGCTGATCCGTGGACTAACGATCATGATGGTCATGGTACTCATGTTGCTGGTATATTAGGGGCTTCTCAACAATCTCCAGCCCACGGTATAGCACCCGACGCTTTAATTTACGGAGTGAAAGTTTACCATCAATCTTTAGGTACTAAAACTTCTTATATGGACTTGTCGTCAGGAATTGACTGGGCAATTAGAAATAATATGGATATTATTAATATTAGTTCAGGATTCCCAAATCATGATTCAACCGTTTCTAAATCTATTGATGTAGCAGTTGATGCTGGTATACTGGTAGTTGCAGCTAACGGAAATTCAACGAGTAGAACTTCTCCCGATTATCCTGCTGCTTATGAAAATGTAATTGGGGTTTCAAATATTAACAGTAATAAAGAACTTGCATTTGATTCTATACCTGCCGGTTTGGAAGGTTTTTCCGCTCCTGGACAGGCGATTTATGGATTATCCAATTCTGGAGGATACGAGAACCGTTCCGGTACTTCTCAAGCTACTCCTCATGTTTCTGGAGTAGCAGCACTTTTAATGCAAAAATATCCGAATGCATCAAGCTCAACTATTAAAGCAATGCTGCAAAGCAATGCTTGGGATCTCGGAGACCCTGGACAGGACAAGCGCTACGGATACGGTCTAGTCCAATATGTCTCTGAAGGAGATTCACAAGACTCTGATGATTCCCAAACTGATAACTCCGGAAATGAATCAGAAGAGCCGAGTGAAACTGATAAAGGCAGTGAGGAAGAAGAACCCGCATCAGATACTCCAGATGATAACGCAGAGAATGAAAATAATAACGAAGACCCTGAAACTGAGAAACCTAGCGAAGAAGAACCCGATAAAGATGACGAGTCTGAAGGTTCTTCAGAAACTGAAGAACCAGCTGATGATTCCGACTCTAGTAATGATCAAGAAGTTGATGTTTCTGAGAATGCTGTATGGATCCGTCCAGACGTAAATGGGAAGTCTGCTATTTTCACGAATGAAGACCTTGAGTCTGTTGCGGATAATGGTGTTCTGGCTGTTTCATTTGATTATGCGATGGATGACATAGAACAACTAGACTTATCAAAAGAGCAGATCAACGAGATCAGAGAACGCAACATCAGCATACTGATTGCTAGACCAGATATCGAATGGTTAATTCCAGCTAATAATTTCCAGCAAGGATACGGTAGTGTTCGCTTTACAAAATCACTTGCTACCAAGCCAGCTCAACAAGATCTGGCTAAAAGTGATCTATATCAATTTGAACTGCTTATCAACGACCAACCCGTTCAGGATTTCGAAGAAGTAATGACTTATCGATTTTTCTCAGATTTAGCAGAAGTTGATCAAGATATGTTGTATCTCTGGAACAAAGAAAAAGAGGCATGGACTGAACTTGGAGATACTTATGTAAACGGTGCTTTAGTTGGTAAAATGAGCCAAGTAGGTATACTAGGAGTATTTAGCCCTTCTGCTTTCGATGGCAGTACTAAAGATGAAGAAAAAGAGGAAGAAAAAGAAAATTCTGAAGAAAAAGAAGAAATCACCGCTACGGAATCAGAATCTGATCCAAGTGGAAGTTCAGATGATCAGGAACAAGAAGTAGATTCTACTCAAGCTGGTCTTTCAGAAACTTCAGACATCCCTTCTCCACTGATTGTGGGAGCTGTCGTTGTTTTACTTTCATTCGGCGGAGGATTTTACTACTTTGGTGGAAAATCAAAATCTTAATAACCTGAAAAAAGTCTTCCAAGAAATATATTTCTTGGAAGACTTTTTTCTATATGGTATTCATTATCTAAAATTATAAGAATTTCTACGTTTCTTTTTATTTCTAAGGAAAAATACAATTGGGTTCAATATACTCAATACAAGAATAGCGAGATAAATATAAAACGTAATCGAATCTCCTTTTAAAGAGAACTCTTCCAAAAACCAATTTTCTGTTACAAGTAATGAACTTGCGAATACTAAATGTGTAACTGAAATCATCAAGATTAAAAACATATTTATTTTTGAATCTCTTCCTCTAGGAATCAGTGACAGAATCAAAAATAGCACTAAAAACCCTAAAACAATATAAAAAATCGGACGTAATTGTGTAAAGACTTCTATATTCGTACCCATTTTCCAGCTCCTTCATTCTTTCAATATTTCCATATTCTCTATTTTACAGAGGAGCGGCAGGAAACACAACATACGTTTCGTACTCTTAAGTTATTAGAGTACAAACCATTCAACTTTATTGTTCTGAACTTGTCCCGCTAGTACTTTGGAACCCTAAATTCCATTCCGGAAAAACTTCTGAAGGATGGATAATTGTGTCAGGGAATTTATTTGATGCTTTATCTGCCTCTTCTCTATTAATATAGAACGTTTCAAGGTAATTTGTGGACTGAGAAGTAAACCCAAGTTCTTCAAATTTTGGATCAACTAGTCTAAAAGACGCTCCCGCCAAGCGACTGGGACCTTCTGTGAATTCTACCTCACCGGTATATCGAAAAGCATATTTATCCCCAATAGCGAAATAATGATTATTCCCTGTTGATCCTAGGTAACGATTTCCGATTTCCTGACTGATTTCTTGTCTTTCATACATATCCAGCTTTTCAAAATCCTCAAGTAAATTCATTCCACGGTATGACTTAACCAATTCTGGGTCTTCCATTATATCTGATCCAAAGATTACCGTTCGATCTCTTATACCTGGATTGATTACCCCAGAGTGAGTGATCCAGGATGCATACATAGTATGCTGAAAATATGAGTATCCAAATATGCCTAACATTAAAATAAGGGTGGTAGACAATCCGATTTTTCTATTTTTATTTTTTTTGTCTGTATAGTAAAACACAAAAATCATACTTGTGAATATGAGTAATGCCAGCACCACAAGAATCGGTAAAACCATTGTATAAAATCGTTCACCACTTATCCAAAAATCATACATTGCTTCTTCTCCTATCTAATTCTTGGCTGATAACTTTTCCTTCCAATAATTAGTCAATAATCTACTTCTACGTATTGCTTTGTATCTTCTTCTTTCAAATCTACAAATAATAACTTTAGATTAACAAATCTATTTACTACCACTTCTTGTATGTAGGAGTTCCTGTAAAAGAAGATGGAACTGTTCCACTTTGAAGATAGATTATCTTTAAACATCTGTCGTTCGCAAGCGTTTCTCTTTCCAGCTGAACGATATCTACTTCATTTAACCCTTGGGTATTTAGCAGAATAAAGAGCAAGCAAAACAACAGATACAACCATATATAATCAATTCTTCTTACTACACTACCTATATTTTGATTTTTTCAATTATCAGTTCTTTTATCATTCAAAGGAATCTTTCGATCAACTAAATGGAAAAATTCCCAATCAATTTATAATTACTACATATTTCTGATAATTTTTATTTTTTTCCTTCTTTCTTAACAATATTCGAGGAGCTTTAATGATTAAATTGTATGACTATTCTGATAGTTTTTTTAATAACCAAGTGTTACAAGCACTATGTTCCGTTCCTTCCAGTGGCTGATTTATTTTGTTAAATCCATATTTCATATAAAGTTTATTTGCTTTATCTAATGATGCAAAAGTTTCAATATACAGCTTCTCATAGTATTGTTTAGCGAATTCCAATGCCTTTTCCATAATTAAATGCGCATACCCATGGCCCTGCTCCGATTCTATAATATACAGCTTTTGTAATTCTCCAATATTTTTATCAGAAGCGAATGGGCCAACCCCACCTCCACCAATGACTT
Organism: Marinilactibacillus piezotolerans; assembly: GCF_900114235.1. Classification (GTDB taxonomy): domain Bacteria; phylum Bacillota; class Bacilli; order Lactobacillales; family Carnobacteriaceae_A; genus Marinilactibacillus; species Marinilactibacillus piezotolerans. Next base: position 49,735 of record NZ_FOSJ01000003.1, read on the forward strand.
TCCCGTCTTTTTCAAGTACCCAATAGCAAGCATTCGGCTTTTGGTAGACCTCAAATAGATCAAACAAGTAAGGATCATAATAGGCGGTCCCTTTAACTGCTAGACCTTTAAATTCCAGACTCGCTTGCACGATCTCTCCCACTATCTGATTATCTTTCTTTTCGATTTTTCTGATTTTTACTGAAATTGTCACCCACTCCTTTAATTAATGATTATAGGCGACTAATTTTACATGCTCAAGACATATTTTTATAGATAAATGTCTCACTTTGATATACTAATGAATAACAATAACTATCCTACGGGAGGATAAAGATGATTAAATTCGAAAAAGTTTATAAGCGTTATGACGATAAAGCAGTCGTTTCAGACTTTACTTTAGACATTAAAGAAGGTGAATTCTTTGTACTGATTGGCCCTAGCGGCAGCGGAAAAACTACTACATTAAAAATGATCAATCAACTGATTGACTTGTCCGAAGGTTACATACGAATCCAAGGGAAACCGATAAGTGATTTCGATTTACAAGAATTAAGATGGAATATCGGATATGTTTTACAACAAATTGCACTTTTTCCTAATATGACCGTTGAAGAAAACATTTTAATTGTTCCAGAAATGAAAAAGTGGACAAAAGAAGATATGGAAAATCGAGTTGTAGAATTACTGGAAAGTGTAAATATGGATCCAGATAAATACCGGCACAGACATATTTCGGAACTATCCGGAGGGGAACAACAGCGAATTGGTGTTATTCGTGCGTTGACTGCTGACCCTGACATTATCCTGATGGACGAGCCTTTTAGTGCATTAGATCCTATTACTAGAAATAATCTTCAAAAAGATGTACTTAAACTACAACAAAAACTGAAAAAAACTGTCGTTTTTGTTACTCACGACATGCAGGAAGCAATCAGCCTAGGAGACCGAATTTGCCTGATGAATAATGGAAAAATTGAACAAGTCGGCACAGCTGATGAAATTCTCAAAAACCCAGCAAACGATTTTGTTCGTCAATTCCTGCAAACTGGACTTCCTCATTATCAAGAGAAAAAGATAGTTCAGCATTTAATTGAAGAAAACTATTATAGCACTGAAGATATTGTTACTACAGGTATAATTTCTGCATCAGACCCTGTAAATGATTTGATTATTTTGCTTTCAAAACAGGATGCAGTACATGTAGAAACCTCTAATAAACACGCAAAAATTATAATCACCAAAAATAATTTACTCGACTTTCTTGCTTCCGAAGCAGCTTCTTCAAAGGAGGTTGAGGCATAATGAATAATCTGATAGAAACTTTTCAACAGCGTAGTGGTGATTTCTGGACTGCATTAATCGAACATATGCAGCTTTCATTCATTTCCTTGTTAATTGCAGTACTAATCGCAGTTCCTCTAGGAATCGTACTGATTGAACATAAGAGATTAGCAGAACCGATCATTCAAGTTACAGCTATTTTCCAGACAATTCCTTCTCTGGCATTACTGGGCTTGCTAATTCCATTGCTCGGAATTGGAACCGTCCCAGCAGTCATAGCTTTAGTCGTCTACGCTTTGTTGCCCATTTTAAGAAATACGTATACAGGGCTAGTTGAAATTGATCCTGCACTGAACGAAGCAGCAGATGCTATGGGAATGAGTCGCTTCAAAAAACTTCGTAAGGTTCAGATCCCAATTGCTCTACCTGTTATTATGGCAGGAATCAGAACAGGCATGGTACTTATTATTGGTACAGCTACAGTAGCTGCTCTAATTGGTGCTGGTGGATTAGGTAGTTTGATTCTTTTAGGAATCGACCGTGGAAATAACGCATTAATTATTTTAGGGGCGGTTCCAGCAGCTTTATTAGCAGTCTTTTTTGACTGGTTACTCAGTTATCTTCAAAAGACATCTTTCAAAAAAACAATTATTCTACTAAGTTCAGCCCTCTTGCTTTTTTCTGGCATTGTATTTATTCCAATGCTGCTTAATGAAGAAGAGGATATCGTGGTTGCCGGAAAACTAGGACCTGAACCAGAAATTTTAATGAATATGTATAAATTATTGATAGAAAATCAGTCTGATTTAAACGTTAGAGTAGAACCGAACTTTGGTAAAACAACTTTTGTATTTAATGCACTGCAATCTGATGAAATCGATATTTATCCTGAATTTACTGGAACTGTCTTAGCTACTTTCCTTGATGAAATCCCAGAACCTGGCACTACAGAAGAAGATGTGTATGAAAAAGCGAGGACTGGGCTTGATGAAGAATATGATATGCGATTTTTAGAACCGATGGAATATAATAATACTTATGCTTTAGCTGTTCCAAGAGAATTTGCTGAAGAAAATAATTTAGAAACCATTTCCGATCTGGCTCCGATAGCAGATGAAATGAATGCTGGATTTACGATAGAATTTAATGACCGTGAAGATGGATACCAAGGAATACAGGATCTATATGGTCTATCGTTTGGCAATGTACAAACTATGGAACCGCAATTACGTTATACCGCTATCGAACAAGGCGACATAAACGTTATTGATGCGTATAGTACAGATAGTGAACTTGAGCAGTTTGATTTAACCGTACTTGAAGATGATCAGGATCTGTTCCCACCTTATCAAGGTGCACCTCTAATGAAAAACAGCTTATTAGAACAACACCCTGAAGTTGAAGACATCCTCTCCGTTTTAAGTGGTCAAATTACTGATGATCAGATGCGTTCTATGAATTATCAAGTAAACGTTGAAGACCGAACAGCTGAAGATGTGGCTAGAGAGTTTCTGGTTGAAGAAGGATTATTAGAAGAATAAAAGAGAGAACCTTCTCTATCAAACCTAGTGTTGGCGAATATACGTCCCACTAGGTTTTTCCTTTTTATTAGCCAACTTATATCTATTACTTAACCATAAATGAATCTTAATAGATTTCTTCAAAAAACAAGACTGTTCTTTTCGTAAATATATACAATTCAAGAATTATTATTCTAGCTTAAAAAAATATATCAAAAATTTCACAAACAAATCTGGACTTGAATATATAAAAGATGTATCATGTTAAAATAAGATTAGATAAATTAGAATAGGAAGTGTTTAACATGAGGATACATTATAAATCATTAGTTTCAATGAGTGCAGTATTTCTATTAAGTGCCTGCGGCGGAAATGATGAATCTGCAAATTCATCAAATAGTGATTCAGAAGGAGATACACCTTCTGAACAGGTCGTTCATTATACTGCTCCAACAGAGTTATCTACAATGGATACGGTAATGATTACTGATATTAATAGCTCAAACTATTTAGGACAGGTAGTTGAAGGATTATTAAAAATTGATGAAGAAGGAGATCCTGTCCCAGCTATTGCTGCTGATGAAGGAACTGTTTCTGAAGATGGGCTTACTTATACATATACACTTCGTGACGATGTTGTATGGTCTAATGGTGATCCTGTTACGGCTAACGATTTCGTTTTCGCAATGCAGAAGCTTGTCAATCCAGAAACTGGGGCATCATATAGTTATTTAGCAGAAACGATTGAAAACGCGCCAGAAATCATGGCTGGAGAAAAAGACGTCAGTGAATTAGGTGTTACAGCCAATGGTGATCATGAGATCACTTTCAAGCTGACTCAGCCTACTCCTTACTTTAAATATCTATTAGCCTTTACCGCTTTCTTCCCTCAGAATCAAACTTTTGTTGAAGAACAAGGTGATAGATATGGAACTTCTAGCGATACAGTACTAGCAAATGGACCATTTACATTAGAAAACTGGGATGGAACTGGTTTAACTTGGGACTTAGAAAAGAACGAAGATTATTATGCAGCTGATGAAATAATGTTAGATACGATTAATGTCCAAGTTATTAAAGAAACCAGCACGGCAGTTAACTTATTTGAAGCTGGTGAAGTTGATAACGCTCAGCTGACTGGTGATATTGTACAACAGTATGCTGATGATGAAAATGTTGTCGTCCAGAAGAAAGCGAGAACTTCTTATCTAGAATTTAACTGGGACAATGAATATCTTCAAAACGATAAACTAAGAGAAGCAATAGGATTAGTAATCAATACAGATGATTTAGTTAATACTTTATTGGGTGATGGCTCAACTGAAATCGGCGGATTCTTACCAGCTGACTTTGTAACAAATCCATCTACTGGTGAAGATTTCTCTGAAGAAGCAGGATCTTTCCTATCCTATGATCCTGAACGCGCTAAGGAGTTATGGGAAGAAGCAAAATCAGAACTAGGTGTTGACAGCATTTCTCTTTCTTTCCTAGGAGACGATGATGAAAAAAGCAAGAAACTAAGCCAATATATTCAAGGTCAAATCCAAAATAATTTATCAGGTGTTTCTGTTGAATTACGAAATGTACCAAAGAAAAATCGCCTTGAAATATCAGATAATGGAGATTTCGATCTTCTGTTAACTGGCTGGGGAGCTGATTTCTCTGATGCAATTAACTTTATGGATCTAAAGTATAGTGATTCTCCGTACAATAGAGGTAGATATGCAAACTCAGAGTTTGATGCTTTGATTGATAAAGCAAAAACAACAGATGCTAATGATGAGGATAAACGTTGGGAAGATCTTCAACAAGCTCATCAAATTTTGACAGATGACTTTGCCTTTGTTCCTTTGTATCAAGAAGCTGAAACACAACTACGTAACCCCGCTGTTGAAGGAATTATCTTCAACTCAGTTGGTGTCGAGTTTGACCTAAGTCGCGCAAGTATTAAAGACTAATAAACTAAAAAAGATTACAGAAAGTTTCCTTATAAGGAAATTTCTCTGTAATCTTTTTTAATGGTTCACCTATAAATTTTCTACTTAGCAAATTATTAAAGTTCAATCCAATATTTTCCATAAGATTTCTGTTCTTTTTTTCCTGTTTCATAAAGTTTTCCACCACATGAAAGAATCGTTTTGACACTTCCTTGGTTCTCATCGTCGGCCGTAAGCATTACTCTATCAAAGTTTTTTTCTCGGTAACTATCCAATACTAATCTTAACATTGTGGTTGCTATACCTTGGTTTCTGTAATTAGGAGATACACCGTATCCGATATGCCCACCGATTTCTCTCAGATGTTCATTTAGGGCATATCGACAATTGATTGCACCAGCTATTTCTCCATTTTTCATAAATAGAAAATAGGTTTCGGAAGGAACTCTTCCGTTGTTTTCAATTTCATCGGATTTCAACTTTTTCAAAAAGTCATTAAATGCTTTTCCTTTATTATCAGAAGATGTGGGAACGATTTTTTCAGTTTTCCAGCTTTTTATATACTCAATATAGTTAGCTTCCTCTGTTTTTTCTAGTTTCCTAAGTTCCAATTAACCACCTCAAATACTTTGATTAAATTCATCTTTTACAGCTTCCAATAAAGTTGAATCAGTAATTAAATCAATAGCTGTTTGCGTGAAAGCCGCGATGGTTTTTTCCATACCTTCATATGCTTCTTCAGTTTTTGTGCATTCTCTAAATTCTACAGTATGCGCTGATACAGTTTTCCCATTTGTGATTTCAAAATACGGATTGATAGCCGGAACGACTTGGCTTACATTTCCCATATCCATAGAGCCCATTGAGTCCCGCTCTTCTTCTTGCATTTCAACTCCCAGCAGTTTCATATTCTGATTATACCGCTTGGAAAGTGTCTCATTCGTGATCATATTATGGTAGCTTGCCTCGTAGTGGCCCCACTCCATTGTACAGCCTGCAGCCATTGCACCAGCTTCTGCACACTTAATGACTTTTTCTCTTAGTTCATTCAGATAGGGCATATCCATTGCCCGGACATAAAACTCTGCTCTAGTATAGTCAGGAATGATGTTCGCTGCTTCCCCTCCATCCTTAATGACGCCGTGAACACGTGCTGAGGGGTGCATCTGTTGTCTAAATGAGTTGATATTATTAAACGTATTCAAACAAGCATCTAGTGCATTTTTGCCTTCGAATGGAGCAGCTGCTGCATGAGCGGTTTTTCCATAAAAACGAAATTCGATTGCTTCCATTGCCATAGATGTACCACTAGTATAGTACCCGTCTGAAGGATGTGTACAGAATGCCACGTCAATATCATCAAATGTATCTGCTGCTGCCATTGTTACTTTATCTCCATTGGTTTCTTCAGCAGGCGTCCCTAAAACAACAACTGTTCCGCCAATTTCATCCACTAATTTAGATAAAGCAATTCCTGCTCCCGTATCAGTAGATCCTAATAAGTTGTGCCCGCATCCATGACCAATGCCAGGAAGCGCATCGTATTCAGAAAGATATGCAATGGCCGGTCCTTCTTTTTCTCCTTTATAGATAGCTCTAAAGGCTGTCTCTACTCCTAAATAAGGGTATTCGACTTCAAATCCATGATTTTTCAGAAGTTCTACATGGGCTTTTGATGAAAGGAATTCTTCATGACCCAACTCTGGATGTTCATATATGTATTCACTTAATTCTTGTAGTTCTGGTCGTAAATCCCTAATTATATTTTGAATTTTTTCTGTATATTTTTCAGCCATTTGATCCACACCGTTTCCTATAATTTATTAATCATTCTAGACTTAACAAACCTAATAGTCAATATACAATTATTCTATCTTTAACCTATATTGAAAATTTATACAATTTTTAATCAGAAAACAAATAGATATAGCTTTACTAGAAAAATCTGCAGAAATATTATCAAAAATCCAGTAACAATGATCATACCTACTGTTGCATCATGATTCAGTGGTTTAAAGGTCTTGTTACTAAAGAAATAAAATGTTCCGATTGTAGCGGGCCAAGTCGTAATGACTTGTAACAGAAATTTCATCATTTCAAAACTTCCCATCAACTGAGCAACAATCGTTCTGATAACGATCCATAATGTAAATAGTACAAGAGCCAGCCATAACGTGAACTTTATATTTTTTATTACCTTAATCCTCTTAAAAAATTTTATACCATTACTGATTACTATGTTTTTATTATAAAAACCACTATACTGAATATCGCATTAATTTATATTGTTTCTAGAAACTCGCCCACCGTAAGTTACTTAGAATGAATTATGCACTTTAAACTAGCACTTTAATTTCTTAATAAGTTTTTGCTTTTTCATCATTATAATTAAAACTTACCATAAATGGATATAATTGTTAATCAAGTCTATTCAAGGTTATTATGTATATTGCATAGTAATTCATTTATTTTCAATTCATTATTTTCGTATTTAATACTAAAGTTATTAACAAAAAGTACAGCGACCCAGCTGCTGCTTTTGGATCACTGTACTTCATTATATTTTATTATCAGTTAAAACTCGTCTTCTTCATCTATTTCCAAATCATCTTCTTCATCTTTCAAAGACCATTCTATAGTACTTTGTTTACTAGTATCTAATATTGCAGTTATGGCACTTTCAATTGAGGAATCAATCATTTTCTGATTAATGGCTTCCAGCAACATTGGTAAATTAACACCGGTTATAATCGTGGTTTTATTTTGAATTTCTATTGGTAAAGAGCGAATTGCAAGTGTAGATTGATTATACGGACTCGCTCCAAATAAGTCAGTAAAAATAATCACACCTTCATTTTTATTTACCTTATTAATTCCTTTTGTTATCTTCTCTTGTAGTATTGAAACGTCATCTTGTTGTTCTAGACTTATAGGTACTATATCATCAGTACCCCCTATTATCAGTTCTGCAGCATCTATTATCCCTTTACTCATTTTTCCATGCGCAGCCACAACTATTCCAATCATAAATAATTACCTCCTTATTATTTTTTCTAAAAAATCAAATGCCATATTCATATTCGCTTCATTTATTTCTTTCTGTTTTAGACTATCTCTTTCTAACTGAAAAGATTGATCATTTTTTTTCATACTGGTTAAAATCAGTACATTTTTAACATCAGTAATCTTTTTCTCAACTTGAATAATAGGACTATCTAAAACAAATAATTGTTTATTCTTACTGATCTGATACATTGGTTGGTCTGCTCCTACACTGTCTAATAAATAGATCTCTCCTTGGCAGTTTTGAATTAATTCATCTAATCCTGCTTGATTATATGTGCCTGAATCTAATAGAGCGAAAGCCATTTCTTTAGTATGGTACTGATTCATAAACTGAAGTAATAACAGCAGTGACGAGGTATTTCTAACTGAATTATTTTTTTCCGGCCAACCTGTTGATATTTTTTTTAAAATAATAAAGTAAAAAGCGTAAAATAAAGTAGTGAGTATAGAAGGTAATGATACAAAGTTATAGACTTGATAAATTGGTATTCCCACAAAAAGCGTAAATAATAGACCAATTCCTAAAAAAATAATCGATTGAATCGCTATTGATTTCACTGTATTTTTTTTATTCAACTTATATTCATTTAAATGATAGGATTTGTGTTGTGATATGGGCGTATCATAATAGGTACAAATTATTTTTTTTGCTTTTTTTATATTCCCAACATATATATTCTTCCCATAATTATTTTGTCCAAATGGATGTACATACGCTTTTTTGCCTAACTTTTCTAAGTCAAACAATATACTATCTATAAATTTCCCTTTTTGTTTGTCCGTTTGTCTTGTACCTAATATATAGTTGTATCTGATAAACCAATCTTTCTGTAGCTCTTCACTCTCCATATACAATCACCCTTTTTTACATCTTTATATACCAAATTTTGCTAATACATCTTTTAAACTAGTTTTTGGAGAAGAAGGCGTTGCTTGAAAATAAATATTTTCAACTCCATACTCTTCATTCAATTCCTTTAGTTTTAATGCGTCTTCTTTATTTAAATAAACAGATTTAGTTACTAAAATATCTTTTTCAGGGTTCTTTTGTGCAATTCCACCGATATTTATTTCTTTCATCGGAATTCCGTATTTAACTAGTTCATACATTGTGTTTACTGTTTTAGCTATTAAAATACTACTATATTCTTTAAACTCGAATTCATCCCAGTAATATTTACATTTTTCTAAAGTCATTACCACTGTTTTTTGTCCCGTTCGACTTCCAGCACTTTTGTATAGGCTTTTCATAAATTTATCTTTTGCGACAACATCATCTACTACAAATATTGAATTTACATTGTTCCTTTTTGAAAGTGTCACCATCACCTGTCCATGAATCAAACGTTCATCTACTCTTGCTAAATTTACTTCTCCCATAATTCTCTCCCATCCTCTTTCATAATATAGTTACTTTTTACAAAATACCGACTGCAGCCAGTACAATCAAAATTCCTGTTAGCCATAGTAACGCACGAGTAACCTTCAATCCTTTTTTACTGTAATAATAGTAAACACCCAAGACTACAACCAGCGGTAACAACCCTGGGACTATAGAATCTAAAGTTTCTTGTAAAACAAAAGGCCTTCCAGAAATTTCAAATGATAATGAAGAGGAGACTTGTACATAGTTTCCAGCAAGTATCCCCATCATAAATAATCCGAGAATAGATAACAATTCGATAGCATTCTGAACTCCAGCACTTTCCATCAAACTGGTAGCATTTCTACCTGTTGAGAAGCCTTGTCGTGCAAAAAATAACCCAATCAGAACTTGATACAATGCAAACCCAATAAAGGGGAATAATGAACCAAGGGGATTCCCATTTTGTGCCCAGGGAATAGCAATAGCAATAAAAATATACTGAATTGTCCCTGAATCGATCGAATCTCCTATACCTGCTAAAGCCCCCATCAACCCAGCTTTAGTGTTATACATCAAGTCATCTGTCATCGTAATTTCTTTATGCTCATGTTCTTGTTTTGCCCGTTCCTGCTCCATCGAAGACATTAATCCAGTAATAATGCCTCCACCCCAAGTTAACTGAGTATTAAAGAAGAGTAATTGTCTTTCATAAGCATCTCTCAATTTGTCGTCATCTTTATATAATTTTCTTAAAACAGGCATCATCGCCCATAATAGCGATGGTGCCAAATATCTTTCGAAAGAATGTGGGATTTCATTAGCGAAATGCCAGCGTAAATAGGCTTTTGATACATCTTTATGTGTAATTTCTTCGGGATTGTTTGTAGTGTTTGATAATGTAGATTGATTATTATCCATTTTTTCCATCCTCTCTTAGATAATATTAAAAGTCATCGTCGTCTTCGTCGTCATCAAATTCATTTGTCACAGGGGTATTTGTAGTAGTAGCTGCACTTGTATTGCTTTTTGCTAAAACAAATATAGCCGCTATTAATGTTCCAATAATTGCATAAGTAACCATTGTAACGCCTAAATCTTGAAAAATAACACTCATAAAGTAAGCAGCTAAAAAGAAAACAATGTACTCTTTACGCCCAATGACATATATAGTTGTTGCAATACCAATGGCAGCTAGTCCTCCTCCAACAACTTCTAGAATGTGTAATATAACTGTCCCTTCTAAAGCGGCTATGACGTCAGCAATAACTGGCGCGCCCCAAAATAGTGCGATAAAAACTAAAGGTACAAATAATAAAAGTGATGCAATCGTTGGATAAATTATAACGCTTCTCGTTATTCCTGAATGATCTAGCTGCGCAACTGCTCTGTCTGTTCTTTTTCCAAGGAATGTATTGATAAAAAATCTAAACTGATATAGATAGGTTCCCAATAATCCTACCGGCACTGCAATAGCAATGGCTGCTTCAGGCTGTAAATTCCCGAGTAATGCTACTGGTACTGCAATTGCCGCTGCAATTGATGGCTCTGAAGGCATGGTACCCCCTGGAGAAAATACTCCCATATAAATTAACTGAATAGCTGCAGTGACTATCATAGCATCTGCCACATTTCCCATTACGATACCCACAACTAAACCAGTCATTAATGGAGAAAATCGCAGCATTAATGTCGCTCCGCCTAAAAAGGAACGAGACATTACAGCTCCTACCCATAGAGCAATTATTAAGCTTTGCCAAACTGTTAGCGTTTCCATAATTGTTTATCTCCTCACTTGTTAATATAATTTTCTAATTCGTTCAATGCCTTGCTTAATTTTTCTTCATTTATTTCAATTGGAAGTAAATGTACTTTTTTCTTTTTATTAATTAAGTAAATAATTTCTTTCTGTTTTTCTTTTGATAAAGGGTAAACATTCATTTCAGTTAAACTCTTCGGTAAATTCAAACTGGTATAAAAGGGAATCAACTCATCAATCACTTCCCATTCCCCTTCAAGAGCTAATTGAAACAAGATACCATATGCTACTTTTTCTCCATGTAAAAAATCATGTAATTCAGGTAAAGAAGCAGACAACGCGTCATGCATCGAATGCGCTACAGTGTTTCTTGCATATTTGCCTCCTAACCCTCCTACCAGTCCAGCAATTCCTATCACTATTTCAGATACATGTAAGAATTCTTTTGATGCTACTCCATTTTTCATATCTAAAATAGCTGTATTTGCTTCTGATAATATTTTATTTTTACACATTAAAGCAGCATACCTAGCCATATCTGCAAAAGGTTCCTCAATAAATTTTTGTTGTTCTAAAATCATATCTGATTCATACCATTTAGCAAGGGTATCTGCAATTCCAGCTATAAAATAATTTACAGGTGCATCAATAACTAGCTTGGGATTAATCAGTAAAAAAACTGCTTGTCTATTTACATGTTCAGTTTTACCTTCTGCTAGTCCATTTTCTTTATACATAACAGATAACGGAGTCCAAGATGCACAATTGCTAGCAAGTGTAGGAATAACTCCAAAAGGCACATTAGCTAAATGACAGGTATATAAAGTTAAATCAGCCAATTTGCCTCCGCCTACTCCTATTACAAAATCAATATTTTTTGAATTAATTATGTTCGCTAATCGTTCACCTTCTGAGTAACTACATTCCCCACTATATTCTTGATAGTATAATTCATACTGATCAGGAAAAACTTTTTTTAAAAAAGGTTGAGCTTTTGTCCATGAAATAGTCCCGTGAATAATTAGTATTCGTCTAGGTTTATATTCATTTAAAATATTTGGAATAAATTCAAAAGCATCTTCATTATATCTATAAAATTGAGGCCCAACTTTTACACTCAAATCTATACTCATATCACACTACTCCATTCAAAATTCCATTCTCTTTCTGTACAGCACAATAAGGTAATTGATTGTTCAAGATATCCTCACAATCATTCACACACTTTGTTCCCATACCTTCGAGACACTCCAATGTATAAGCGGAAGTATGCGGAGTGACGATAACGTTTTCAAATTTTAAGTAAGCATGGTTAGATCTTCCAGGTTCAACCTCTAATACATCTGTTGCAAACCCTGCTATTTTTTTAGATTTTATTGCTTCTACTAGGGCCTGTTCATTAATTAATGCTCCCCTGGCAGTATTGGAAATAAAGACATTATTTTTCATTTTGCTTAATTCTTCAGTAGATATCATATGGAAATTATCTTTATTTAAACTAGCACATAAGCAAATAACATCTGATTCTTTAAGTAACTTATCTAAATCGACTTTTTTTGCTCCAAATCTCTTTAATTCTAAGTCTGTTTTATATGGATCATATCCTAAGACCTCACATCTATAGCCATAATGTAGAATTTCTGCAACTCTACTACCAATATTCCCTATTCCAATTACCCCGACCGTTTTATCACTCAATCCTCTTCCAGTAAATTCCGCCCGGTTTTCCCACTTATCTTCTAAAACATTTTTATAAGATTCTGTTGTGCGGCGCATTACCGCTAATAGGTTTGTAATATTATTTTCAGCAACTGCATCTCTCTCTATTAAAGGGGGAACAATGCTAACTATAGTATTGTGCCTTTTAGCTGCTTCTAAATCTATATTGTTAAACCCTATCCCATGTCTGGTTATTAAATTCAAATCATCTTTATTTTCAAAAAATTCACTAGTGAAGAAAGGCGTTACACTAGCTATGATTATGTTATATCCTTTTAGTTTTTCAGCAAGGTCTTTCCCTTTAATATCGCTCTCAAACTCAAACCGTTTGACTTCTCCTAATTTTTCCAATCTCTTAAGATGCTCAGGAAAAACCCTTCCAAAGCTACTGGAATTTACGATAGCTATTTTATTACCCATTTGCTTTCCTCCTTACTTTTCAATGACCTTGTGTCCACCAAAACCATTTCGCATACTTGCTACTACTTTTGCTGAAAAACTATCATTAATTTTTGTTGAATTCCTAGCAAATAAAGCATTAGAAATCGCAGGAACTGGAATCCCTAAGCGTAATGCTTCTTCAATTGTCCATTTACCTTCTCCACTAGCATCGACGATTCCTTTTATCTTATTCAGTTTTGGATCTTCAGAAAAACTTTCTTCTATCAATTCAATTAACCAAGAACGGATAACAGAACCATGATTCCAAACAGAGGCCACTTCTTTATGATTGAATTCAAACTCACTCGCTTCTAAAATATCGAATCCTTCTCCAATAGATTGCATCATTCCATATTCAACTCCATTATGGACCATTTTCAAATAATGGCCGCTCCCAGCTTTACCAGTATATAAATATCCTTTTTCACATGAAATTTTCTCAAATAATGATTCCACTTCATCGAATACTTCTTTATCGCCTCCAATCATTAGACATGCTCCATAACGAGCTCCTTCCATTCCTCCAGAGGTTCCACAATCTAAAAATCTTATACCCTTTTCTTTAGCAATACTATAATTATTCATACTATCTTTATAATTTGAGTTTCCACTATCAATCAAGATATCTTCAGGACTTAGCAAAATACTTAAATCATTTACTAGCTGATTCGTTATTTTCCCTGCTGGAGTACTTAATAAAATTATTTTTCTTTTTTCGAGAGATTCAAATAGTTCTTCTAATGAGTCAACTATATGTAATCCTTGTTTTCTACCCTTTTCTTTTACTTCATCCGACAAATCATAACCAACGCTGTCTACATCACTCTCCTTTAAATTCAGCAAAAGATTCATGCCCATCTTACCTAATCCTATAATGCCTATTTTCAACTCGGCTCCTCCTTTATTTAATATATATATATCATACATAAAATATTATTTATTGTAAACACTTACAAATAAAAAATATTTTTTATTTGTATTTTATAGTATACTTTCCTTATGATATATATTAATCAACAAACTTATTCTATTAACGGAGGACCTAATCATGCCACATAATTATTTGCAAAAACTTTTGTTTCCAAGAAGAAAACATTTTAATGACACTGAAAATTTAATAGCCGACCATCTTCTTAAATTAGGAGGGGATGTTGTTAATAAAACATTGAGTAGCCTTTCAGAAGAAATAGGCGTATCAGAAGCAACAATATTTAAATTTGTTAAAAAGATTGGATTCGAGGGATTTCAGAATTTCAAAATTTCTGTTGCTTCAAATTTTAGAGAAAATATTCCATACGAGGGTGAATTGACCGCTTTTACAGATATCAGCAAAAATGATAGCGCTCTAGTTATGGCTCAAAAAGTCGTTAACTCTAGTCAAGAGTCTTTAGAAGATCTAATTAATTCTCTCACTGAAAAAGAACTATTAGATGCTTTAGAAATTATTAATTCCTCAGAAACTATTCACTTTTTTGGACAAGGTGCTTCTTCAGTCGTTGCTTTTGATAGTTATCACAAGTTTTTACGTACAAACTTTCAATGCAATTATATTTTTGATTACCATATGCAACTTAGCTATGCCACTAAGCTCACTCAAAAAGATTGTGTATTTCTTTTTTCACATTCCGGGAAAACAAACGAAACAATTGAAGTTGCAAAAATTTTAAGAAAAAATGGCGTAAAGATTATATCACTTACTGGAAATCCAAATTCTAAATTAGTAAAAATTTCTGATATATCTTTTGTTATTTATTCTGAAGAATCTACTTTTCGATCTGAAACCTTAACTTCTCGAATTCTCTATTTGACGTTGATAGATATTTTATATGTTAATGTTATGTATCATAATGAAGCTGAAAATAAGAAGTCTCTTGATAAGATAAGAAATGCATTAAATGTGACAAAAACTGGAGGATGATTTTATGGTTATTAAGGCAATCGTATGTGATATGGATGGCACACTGCTCAACTCAGATAATAATATAGATCTACAAACTTTAAACAAATTGAAAGAACTGCAAAAAACGGGAATTCGACTTATACTAGCTAGCGGCAGAAGTTATATACGACTACTACCCCATGCACGTAGTTTAGATATGAATATTTATGATGGAATAATTATTGATGTAAATGGCACTTCAATTTATGATGTAGGTTCGAAGAAACGAAATAGACTTGGAATTTTAGAATCAGATCAGATTAGAAAAATAAATGAATTCTTTTCTCTATTTAACGTAGAAATTCAATACAGCCAAGATGATACCATATATACGTATTTACCCGAAAATATTTATAAGCTTAAAAAAAATATTCGTGGAGAAATGAAACTGCCAGAAGATTACCCATGGATGGGAGGAATGTATGGGTGGTTATGTGATACCCGAGATGGCTATCCTAATCAATATATGATTCGGAATCTGAACGACTCTCCTAGTTTCTGTAATAAAATTTCTATTGTTCAAGATCCTCACTATATGACATTTTTAAAAGATACTATAGCAGGTCATTCTTTTCTTACAGACTACGAGACCGTTTTTTCTGATGAAAGAAAAATGGAAATTACAAATAGACACGTAACAAAAGGCAATGCCTTGAATCTCTTTCAAAAAAAATATAATATTGGTAACGAAGAATTATTGGTTTTTGGGGATAGTGAAAATGATATTTCGATGTTTAAAGACAAAAAATATTCAATAGCTATGAAAAACGCATTACCTTCAGCTAAACAAAAAGCAAACTTCCATGCAGACGACCACAATAATGCAGGCATTTTTAAGATGCTCACTCAGTTTGAAAAAGAGGGGCTCTTTCAAGGCCTTTCAGTTAAATAACCCTTTATTTAAAAAAATATTGATAAGACAGATGCGATTACAATATCAAGAGAGACGAATATTATTGAAGTAAGCCCTAACCAGTCTATCGTTTTTTCTAATCTTGACCGTGTTATATTAGCTGACTTTGAAATTTGTCTCTCTTCATTAATTTTTATCCCTAAAAGTATAAGGACAAAAATCGAACTGATCGTTACTGGTTGTAAAAGCCTTCCTCATTAAAATAGGCATAAATGATTAAAGCAATCCATACCAGTATCGTAAGACCTCTAAGTACATACCCTTTATCCATTAGACTACTCCTCTTCTCTAATAGCAATGAGACTTATTTGCTTAAGTTCATTATAGTTTTTTTAGTATTCTATACTTCCTTTTACTAGTAGAAAACGATAAATGAATATTCAAATTCTTTCTACATAAATTCCTGAACAATAAAAATATTTACTTATGTATAAAATATACTATAAAACATAATAAAATGTAACTGAGACAAAAGTCTTCATTGTCTAAAATTTGAAGTGTCGGAAACCAAGAACACCATGAAATCAAAATTTGATTTTGATTTCTAGCTCGTTTGCTCTCAGTCTCTATCTTTATTGTTACGCAGACCAATTTCTCTAAAAATAGATACTTTGCTTAAGTATAGAAATCTGACTGAGATGAGCTGCTTTTATCTGGCAACTGAGTGGAGATCTCTTAGTGGGTTGATTAATATGCTGCTTCTATCTGGCAACTGAGTGGAGATCTCTTAGTGAGTTAATTGATATGCTGCTT